>JANXVC010000483.1 GCA_025351925.1 Rhodospirillales bacterium
TGTAGGTGGACCCGCGGCCCCGTGCAAGCACGACTCAGCCAGCCGCGACGATCTCCGCCAGCGCCCGGCCGACCTCGGACGTGCTCGCCTGACCGCCCATGTCGCGGGTGCGCGGGCCGCCGTCGCGCAACAATACCTCGATGGCCGACACGATCGCCGCCGCCGCGGCGGTCTCCCCCAAGTGCTCCAGCATCATGGCGCCGGACCAGACCTGGCCGATCGGGTTGCAGACGTGCTGCCCGGCGATGTCCGGAGCCGAGCCGTGCACCGGCTCGAACATGCTGGGGTGGATGCGCTCCGGGTTGATGTTGGCGCTGGGGGCGATGCCGATGCTGCCGGCGACGGCGGGGCCAAGGTCGCTCAGGATGTCGCCGAACAGGTTGCTGCCGACCACGACGTCGAACCAGTCCGGATGCTGCACGAAATGCGCGCACAGGATGTCGATGTGGAACTGGTCGGTGGTGACGCCGGGGTAGTGCGCGGCCATGGCGGCGAAGCGCTCATCCCAGTAGGGCATCGTGATGGTGATGCCGTTCGACTTGGTGGCGGACGTGAGCTTGCGGCGCGGCCGGGTCATGGCGAGCTCGAAGGCGTATTTCAGGATGCGGTCCACGCCGACGCGGGTGAACACGCTCTGCTGGGTGGCGAACTCGCGCTCGGTGCCCTCGAACAGCCGGCCGCCGAGGCTCGAATACTCACCCTCGGTGTTCTCGCGGACCACGTAGAAGTCGATGTCGGCCTCGGTGCGCCCGGCGAGCGGGGTACGGGCGCCGGGCATCAGCCGGCAGGGGCGGACGCTGGCATACTGGTCGAAGCCGCGGCGGATCGGGATCAGCAGGCCCCAAAGCGAGACGTGGTCGGGGACGCCGGGCCAGCCGACCGCGCCGAGGAACACCGCGTCATGCTCGCGGAGCCGGTCGAGGCCGTCTTCGGGCATCATGGCGCCGGTTCGGGCATAGCGCTGGCAGGACCAGTCGTACTCCGTCGTTTTAAGGGAAAAGCCGAAGCGCGTGGCGGCGGCGTCCAGCACGCGAAGACCCTCCGGCACCGTCTCCAGGCCGATGCCGTCGCCGGGGATCGATGCAATCTTGTAGGTCCGGTCCATCGTGCGCCTCCTCGAGTTGGGTCAGAATGGACGGTCGGCGTGCCAAGGTCTAGGAACCGCGGATAGAAAAACCGGGACAGACCAGATGACGGCTCAGCATATGACGGATTGGGACCGGGACGCCGCGCTGACCACGGCGCGCATCCTGCTGGAGATCAAGGCGGTGAACTTCCGCCCGGAGGAGCCCTATACGTTCACCTCCGGCTGGAAGTCCCCGGTCTATATTGACTGCCGCAAGATCATCTACTTCCCACGCGCGCGGGCGAAGATTTGCGAGATGGCTGCGGAAAAGATCTCGCGGCACGTCGGCTACGAGGAGATCGAGGCCGTCGCGGGCGGCGAGACCGCCGGCATCCCGTTCGCCGCCTGGATCGCCGACCGGATGATGACGCCGATGGCTTATGTTCGTAAGAAACCCAAGGGCTTCGGCCGTAATTCGCTAATCGAGGGCGACGTGCCGGAGGGGCTGCGCACCCTGCTGGTCGAGGACCTCACGACCGACGGGGCGTCGAAGATCCAGTTCACCCAGGCGCTGCGCGACGCCGGCGCGCTGGTGAACCACGCCTTCGTCGTGTTCTTCTACGGCGTGTTCCCCGGCAGCTTCGAAAAGCTGGCCGCCATGGACATCACGCTGCATCATCTGTGCACCTGGTGGGACGTGCTGGAAGCCTGCCGTGATAGGCCGTATTTTGCCGAGCCCGCTTTGGCCGAGGTGCGGCGGTTCCTGGAGAACCCGGTCGCCTGGTCGGCGGCGCACGGCGGCGTCGCCTCGGCCGAGGAGGCGGCGGAGCGCAAGGCGGCGGCTGGATAGACGCCGAATAAGCGAATGATGTTCCAAACCGGGCGCGTTACGGCCTAGGATAGGGGACCCGTTTCACAGCAGGTGCCTGCAATGACCCCTCCGCCCTCAGCCGTCCGTGCCAACTCCGCCGCCGCCCGCGACATTGCCCACGCGCTGCATCCCTACACCGACCTCGTGACCCATCAGCAGTCGGGCCCGATGATCATCAGCCGCGGCGAGGGCGTGCGGGTCTGGGACGAGAATGGCCGCGACTACATCGAGAGCGTCGCCGGGCTGTGGTGCGCGAGCCTTGGCTTCAGCAACGAGCGCCTGGCGCGCGCCGCCTATGAGCAGATGCGCAAGCTGCCGTTCTATCACGCCTTCACCGCCAAGTCGCACGAGCCGCTGATCGACCTGAGCGAGATGCTGATCGAGCGCGCGCCGGTGCCGATGAGCAAGGTGTTCTTCGCCAACTCGGGCTCCGAAGCGAACGACAGCGCGGTCAAGATGATCTGGTATTTCAACAATGCCATCGGCCGCCCGCAGAAGAAGAAGCTGATCGGGCGGATCAAGGGCTATCACGGCGTCACGATCGCCTCCGCCTCGCTGACCGGCCTGCCATACAACCATCGCAGCTTCGACCTGCCGCTGCCGGGCTTCGTGCACACGATGACGCCGCACCACTACCACGGCGCCGAGCCCAGCGAGTCCGAGGAGGCCTTCGCCACCCGTTGCGCCGAGGCGCTGGACCAGCTCATCATCGCCGAGGGGCCGGACACCGTCGCCGCGATGTTTGCCGAGCCGATCATGGGCGCCGGCGGCGTCATCGTGCCGCCCCGCACCTACTTCGAGAAGATCCAGGCCGTGCTGCGCCGTCATGACGTGCTGCTGGTCGTGGATGAGGTCATCTGCGGCTTCGGCCGGACCGGCAACTACTGGGGCACCCAGACCTTTGGCATTGAACCCGATATCATCACATGCGCCAAGGCGCTATCGGCCGCCTACTTGCCGATCTCTGCGGTCATGGTGAACGAGCGGGTGTTCCAGGGCCTCGCGAGCGAGAGCCATGAGATCGGCACCTTCGGCCATGGCTACACCTATTCCGGCCATCCGGTGCCGGCGGCCGTCGCGGTCGAGACGCTGAAGATCTACGACGAGATCAACATCGTCGATCACGTGCGGAACGTCGGGCCGCATCTGCAGTCCGAACTGCGGCGGCGCTTCGCCGAGCATGAGCTGGTGGGCGAGGTGCGCGGGGTCGGCATGATCGCGGCGATGGAGCTGGTCGCGGACCGCAAGGCGCACCGCAACTTTGACCCGAAGCTGAAGATCGTGGGCCGCCTGACCAAGCTGTGCGAGCAGCACGGCGTGATCACGCGCGGGCTGTCGAACGACACGCTGGCGTTCAGCCCGCCTTTGATTATTACCGAGGCGGAGATCACCGAGATGCTGGACCGGGTAGGGTTGGCATTGGACGAGCTGACGGTGCAGTTGCGGCGCGAGCGGTTAGCCGTCGTCTAATTCTTTAACTTACCCGGCTAACGGTATAATCGGCGACGTCTGCCAAGGCGCGACGTATCGGGCTGTCTGGAAACACCGACAGTGCGCCTTTGGCAGCGTCGGCAAAGCGGGCAGCGCGGGCCAGCGTCGTGCAGATCGCGCCGCTCCGCTGCATCAGCAGCATGGCGCGGTCGAGGTCGGCGTCCGTCTGGCTGCTGGCCTCTATGGTGCGCACCCAGAACTCGCGCGCCTCGGCGTCGCCGGCTTGGTAGGCGGCCAGAACCGGCAGGGTAATCTTGCCCTCCCGGAAATCATCCCCGACCGTCTTGCCCAGCGTCAGCTGGTCGGCTGCATAGTCCAGCGCGTCATCGACCAACTGGAACGCCATGCCGAGGTTGGTGCCGTATTCCGCCAGCGCCATCTCCTCGTCCGATGGCCGGTCGGCGACCACGGCGCCGACCTGACAAGCGGCGGCGAACAGCGCCGCAGTTTTGCCGCGGACCACATCGAGGTAGCGCTGCTCCGACGTCGATAGGTCATTCTGTGTCACGAGCTGCAAGACTTCGCCCTCGGCGATCGTCGCGGCTGCGTGGGACAGGATGCCGAGGACCTTCAGCGAGCCATCCTCGACCATCAGCTGGAAAGCACGGGCAAATAGGAAGTCGCCAACCAGGACGGACGCCTTATTGCCGAACACCGCATTGGCGCTGGACAAGCCACGGCGCAGCAGGCTTTCGTCAACGACGTCGTCATGCAGCAGGGTCGCCGTATGGATGAACTCGACGCAGGCGGCCAAATGGACGTGACGCACCCCGGCGTATCCGCACATCTGCGCGGCGGCGAGCGTCAGCAAGGGCCGCAGCCGCTTGCCGCCAGCAGCGACGATATGGGCAGCGAGCTGCGGGATCAGCGCAACCGGACTGTCCATCCGCGCGACGATCGAACGGTTGCAGGCGGCGAGGTCGGCGCCGACCAGGTTGACCAAGGCCGAAAGAGCGTCCGGCTCCGCGAGCGCCGCAACGCCGCCGACCCCAGGCGTTTGTATCCGGTTAGCGACAACGCCCAAGCTGAACTCCTGATGTGATCGCACGGGCTTCATCCGCAGCATATCGGCGGCACTGAAAATGGGTCAAGGCAAGCAGCGTGATCCCTTGTCCCGCGGACCGTTGTTGTCCAGCATCCAGCCGCGTCCGTCCAGGCGTCGTCGCCGCACATACTCGAAAGCATTCATGCGAACAGTCATGGTTTCGAACGATTTAGTCCGGCTCAGCTTCCTCGCGGCGGTGCTGCGGGACGCTGGCATCGAGAGCATCCTGCTCGATCACCACGTGAGCACGATCGAAGGCAGCATCGGAGCGATTCCCCGCCGCTTGGCGGTGTTGCCGGAGGACGAGAGCCTGGCGCATCGTGTGCTCGCCGAAGCCGGGGAGGCCAGCGTCGCCTGATGCTGACGACACAGGGCTGGCTGCTCGACGGAAAGGTGAGCTATGCGCAGCCAGCGGATGGGTATCGCACGGGGATCGAGCCGGTGCTGCTGGCAGCGAGCGTCCCTGCCCAGGCGGGCCAGGCGGTCCTAGAGGCCGGCACGGGGGCTGGCGCTGGCCTGCTGTGCCTCGCTGCACGGGTGCCGGGCGTATCCGGCTTTGGCGTCGAGATCGACCCGTCTATGGCTGATCTTGCCCGGCAAAATATCGCTGCCAACGGCATTGATGGCCTCGCCGTCGTGACGGCCGACATAGGCGGTTGGCGTGGCGACCGGATCTTCGACCACGCGTTCAGCAATCCACCTTGGCACGGCTCAGCGAACACCGCCTCCCCGATTGCACGGCGGCGACTTGCCACGCATGCGGGGGTAGTGCCGGTCGAGCGTTGGATCACTGCAATGCGCGATGCCTTGCGGCCCGGCGGATCTTTGACGCTGATTGTGCCTGCAAGCCAATTCCCGCGTGCGGTGTTGGGACTCCAAACCGCCGAGTTCGGTCGGTTGACCCTGTTTCCGCTATGGCCCAAACCGGGCCGCGACGCCAAGCTGATGATGATACGGGGATACGCGGCGCAGCGCGGCCCCGACCGCATAGCAGCAGGCCTAGTCCTGCACGATTTTGATGGACGGTTCAGCGCTGAGACGCAGTTGCGGCTTCGAGACGGGTTGGCGTTGGCAGTATGATGGGCGCCTACTTCTCGATGGCTGGATGCCGCAAATGCCAAAGGCGTTCATGGGCAGCGACGAGGCCCTCAATGCTGCGGCGTCGGTTGCCATCGGTGTGTGTAGGCCGCCGGGTCAGCATAATTTCAAGCGTGTTCAACAAGTGCTCAGCGATTTCAAGGTCGGCCGTGTCGCAAGCATGGTGAAATGCCACTAACACTTTGTCCGATAGCCTTCGGGTGTGCCGAGGCAGGCCGGTCGGTGTGGTATCTCGGGCGACTTCTTTCGTGGTGACTAGGTCGTCCACATCTTGGTCAATATCGTGTTCCACACCACGCCTCGCACTGTCCAGTTCAGAAACTACACGAAAATGCGAGCATATGTCGATTAATCTGTTAGGCTGAGGATACCGATATTCGCGTTGCCGGTTTTTGGTTGCACTTCGACAATTCAAGACACGCACCGTCTAGGTAATGGTACCTAGACGGCCTTAGTTGCCTGTAAAATAAAATTCGGCCCGCTTTGTCGCGATTGACCGAGCTGCCTGCCGGCTAAACGTCGAGTTGGATCACCCCCTGAGGTTGTTCCGTTTCGAACACGTTGGTGGCAAACGCCTCTTCCCACGTCCCCAATGTCGAGGCGCGGCTATATTCCGTGGACCGGTTCTCGAAAAAATTGGCGTGCTCCACGGCATTCAGCATGTCATCGAGCCAGGGCAGCGGGTTATCCTCGACGTGGAACAGTGCGTTGAGGCCAAGCTGCACCAGCCGGCGGTCGGCGATGTAGCGGATGTAGCGTTTCACGTCGGCAGCATTCAGGCCTTCGATCGGCCCCTGCTCGAAAGCGAGGTCGATGAATGCGTCCTCGTGCTCCACGATGGTCGCGCAGACCTCGTAGATCTCCTGCTTCAGGCTTTCCGTCCAGATCTCCGGATTCTCCTGCACGAAAGTGCGGAACAGCCGGATGATCGACAGGCAATGCAGCGTTTCGTCGCGGACCGACCAGGAGACGATCTGGCCCATGCCTTTCATTTTATTGTGCCGAGGAAAATTCAGCAGGATCGCGAACGAGGCGAAAAGCTGCAGGCCTTCAGTGAAAGCGCCGAACGCCGCCAGGGTCTTGGCGATCTCATGCTTGCTGTCCACACGGAAGGACTGCATGTAGTCGTACTTGTCTTTCATCTCCTTATATTTAAGGAAAGCCGTGTATTCGCCCTCGGGCATGCCGATGGTGTCGAGCAGATGACTGTAGGCCGCGACGTGAATAGTTTCGATGTTGCTGAACGCCGACAGCATCATCAGCACTTCGGTCGGCTTGAACACCTGGCTGTAGTGCTTCATGTAGCAGTTATTCACCTCGACATCGGCCTGGGTGAAAAACCGGAAAATCTGGGTCAGCAGGTTCTGTTCGGCCGGAGTGACCGTCTTGTGCCAGTCTTTTACGTCGTCGGCGAGCGGCACCTCCTCCGGCAGCCAATGCACGCGTTGTTGGGTGAGCCAGGCCTCGTAGGCCCACGGATAGCGGAATGGCTTATAGACCGGGTTTTCCGTCAGCAGGTCGAACTGCGGCGTCTCGCCGCGGGGGATCATGCCGTCCATCAATAAAACTCCTATGCTGGCTGCGTGGCAGCCGTGACTATTTGATTGCTCGCTGCTACTGGCAGGCGAGGCATTCTTCGTAGTTGTTCGGCTTGGCGGCGCCGGCGAGCGACATGCGGCCGGAGTCGTTCGGTGCTGCGGTCGCCATCTCGGTCGGGCGCACGACCTTTTCGCTGACGTTGTCGGCGCGCTGGATCGACAGGCTGCGACAGTAGTACAGCGACTTCACGCCGCGCTTCCACGCGAGGTAGTGGATTTGGTGCAGGTCGCGCTTGTGCACGTTGGCCGGCAGGAACAGGTTCACCGATTGGCTCTGGCAGACATAAGGCGTGCGGTCGGCCGCATGCTCAATCACCCAACGCTGGTCCAGCTCGAACGCCGTGCGATACACGGCTTTTTCCTGCTCCGTCAGGAAATCTAAGTGCTGCACGCTGCCCTTGTTCAGCGTGATGCCCGACCAGATCGCCTCGGTGTCCATGCCCTTGGCTGCAAGCAATTGCTGCAGATGCCGGTTGCGCACCGTGAAGCTGCCGGACAGCGTCTTTTGCAGAAAGACATTGGCGGCGATCGGCTCGATGCCGGGGCTGGTATTCCCGGCGATGATGCTGATGCTGGCGGTCGGCGCGATCGCCATCTTGTTGGAGAACCGCTCCATGATGCCGTATTCTTCCGCGTCCGGGCAGGCGCCGCGCTCCTCGGCCAGCATCCGGCTCGCCGCATCGGCCTGGGCGCGGATGTGCTTGAAGATCCGCTTGTTCCACACTTTTGCGACTACGCCCTCGAACGGCACGTTCTGCGACTGCAGGAAGCTGTGGAAGCCCATGACGCCCAGGCCCACTGAACGCTCGCGCATCGCCGAGTACTTCGCCCGCTCCATCCCCTCCGGCGCGCGGTCGATGAAGTCCTGCAGCACGTTGTCGAGGAACCGCATGACGTCCTCAATAAACAGCGGGTGGTCCTTCCACTCCAGCCAGCTTTCGAGGTTGAGCGACGCCAGACAGCAGACCGCGGTGCGCTGCTTTCCGTGCTGGTCGATGCCGGTGGGCAGCGTGATCTCGCTGCACAGATTGCTGGTCTTGATCTCGAGCCCCGCCAGCTTCTGCTGCTCCGGCCGCGCGCTGTTCACGTGGTCGGAGAACACGAGGTAGGGCTCGCCCGTCTCGATCCGCGCGGTCAGGATTCGTATCCACAGGTTGCGCGCGCTCACCAGCCGCACCATCGCGCCGTCCTTCGGCGAGGTCAGCGCCCACTGCTCGTCCGCCTCGACGGCTCGCATGAAAGCGTCCGACACCAAGATGCCGTGGTGCAGGTTGAGCGCCTTGCGGTTCGGGTCGCCGCCGGTGGGCCGGCGCAGCTCGGTGAACTCCTCGATCTCAGGGTGCGAGATCGGCAGATAGACCGCGGCCGAGCCCCGGCGCAGCGACCCCTGCGAGATCGCCAAGGTCAGGCTGTCCATCACACGGATGAACGGGATTACCCCGGAGGTCTTGCCATTCTGCCCGACCTTCTCGCCGATCGAGCGCAGGTTGCCCCAATACGAGCCGATGCCGCCGCCCTTGGACGCCAGCCAAACGTTCTCGTTCCACAGCCCGACGATGCCATCCAGGCTATCCGACGCCTCATTCAAAAAACAGGAGATTGGCAGGCCGCGGGTGGTGCCGCCGTTGGACAGCACCGGGGTCGCCGGCATGAACCACATCTTGCTCGCGTAGTCGTAGATGCGCTGCGCGTGGGCGGCGTCGTCGCCGTAGTAGCTGGCGACACGGGCGAACAGGTCCTGGTAGCTCTCACCCGGCATGAGATAACGATCATCGAGCGTCGCCCGCCCGAAATCGGTGAGCAGGCTGTCCCGCGAGCGGTCCACCCGCACCTGATGGCGGCCCTGCATCTGCACTGCGTCGAGCACGGTGTCGTCTCCTGCGTTGGTCGTCGTCATCGGCGCAGGTTACAACATGTAGGCGTCCCGTCGCAATGCAGCCCACCATTGGTGGTATTTCGTGTGGCCAACGCAACACAGAATCGTGACGCTAATGCTACGGGTTTGGGCCGCCCGCAGCACCATCGCCCTCGTCATTCACAGTGTTTGGCCTTCTGGAGGACAGCGACTCGGCGTCTTGAGCCGCGACTGTCCCAGCCGTTCAGGCAGCGGCGAGCCAGTCCATGGCCGCGTCAACTCCGCCCTTGCCGTGCGGCACGCCGTTGATCCGCAGGCTCATCTCCACGGCGCCCAGCGTGCCCAGCATCATCGGCTCGTTCAGGTCGCCCATGTGCCCGATGCGGAACAGAGTACCGCCGAGTCGGCCCAGGCCGCCGCCGGTCGAGACGTTGAACCGGTCCAGCGCCGTGCGCCGCACCGCATCGGCGTTGAAGCCCTCCGGCATCAGCACCGCGGTCACGCTGTCCGACAGGCGGGCCGGGTCGAGGCAATAAAGCTGTGGGCCGTCATTGCCGGACCAGACACGGACGGCCCGGCGTGTCGCCTCGGCCAGGCGGTGATGCCGCGCGACGACCTGGGCCAGGCCTTCAAGCTCGATCAGCCGCAGGCTCTCGCGCAGGCCATAGAACATTGCGACCGGGACGGTGCCGACGAAACTGCGCGATGGGCGGCCAACCATCACCGTCCAGTCGAAGTAGTGCCGCGGTAGGCGCGCTTCGGCGTGCGCCTGCATCGCCTTGGCCGAGGCCGCGGTGAAGCTGAACCCGGCCGGCAGCATCAGGCCCTTCTGGCTGCCGCCCACCACGGCGTCGATGCCCCACTCCGCCATGCGGAACTCGAGCGAGCCGAGCGAGGAGATGGTATCCACCAGCAGCAGCGCCGGATGGGAAGCCGAGTCGATGGCGCCGCGGATCTCCGGCAGCGGCATCGACAGGCCGGTCGCGGTCTCGTTGTGCACCGCCAGCACCGCCTTGATCACGTGGCCGGTATCGGCCCGCAACGCCGCCGACACCGCCTGGGGATCGACGCCGCGCCGCCAATCGGCCGCGACGGTCTGCACCTCCAGGCCGAACTTCCGCGCCATGGTGGCCCAGCCCTCGCTGAACCAGCCGGATTCGAGGATCAGGACGGTATCGCCGGGCGACAGCAAGTTAACGAGCGTCGCCTCCCAGGCGCCGTGGCCGGATGCGGTATAGAGGAACACCTCGCCCGAGGTGCCGAGAACCCGCTTCAGCCCGGCCACGGCGATGTCGAACACTTCCATGAACTCGGGGTCCAGGAAGTCGATGGTGGGCCGGTCCATAGCCCGCAGCACCGAGTCGGGAATGTTGGTCGGGCCGGGATTGGCGAAGAACTGGCGGCCGGTCTTTCGGGTCATTGATGTCATTCCCAAGCGATTGTTAATACCTGCATGGATAATGCGATGACGCTCTATCATGCGAGGCTCTGCCCTTACTCAATTGCCGGAATTGGCACGAAGGGGTTCATCAGCCTCACGCCGGTTCCCTTGAAGTCGGCCGTGTTGCGCGTCACGATCGTCAGGTCATTGACCAGGGCTATGGCGGAAATCTGCTTGTCCAGGGCGTGTTCAGGGCGCGGAACTCGCAGTCTTCCCCAGACCTGGGCCGCTTCCGCGTCAAAATCCAAAATATTCGCCTCGAATTGACTGAGAATCGTGGTCAGCCAAGTTTCGAGCAGCTTCGCCTGTGGCGCGTCGCCGCGATGACGAAGCACCTCGACGCCCCGGCGAATCTCACCCACTGAAATTGCCGAAAGATAGACCGGCGCATCGGCGGCGACGACTTGATTGAAGAAGTCGATAACCCCGGGATTTGCTTGCGCCTTTTTCCGAGCCTCGCTGACAACGTTGGTATCAATCAAATACACGCGGCGCTTCCGTGGTCGAATCCACGCGTTCGAAGTCCGCATCCGCCCCCACCGCCGGCATCGACGCCAGAACCTCGGCAAAGCTACGCTTGCGAGGACGGGCAAGCGCCGCCGCCAGGATGTCCCGGTGTTCGGCCTCCGCACTGCGTCCATGCGCGCCGGCTCGCTCCTTAAGCATCCGCACAAGCGCCTCATCGACGCCGCGTACTAGCAAATCAGCCATTTCACCGCTCCAATCTTGCGATACTATCATTGATAGCACGTCTCCGCATCACAAGTCATTGCCTCATTCCCACTCGATAGTACCAGGCGGCTTACTGGTGATGTCGTAGGTCACGCGGTTGATGCCGCGCACCTCGTTCACGATGCGCGTCGCGGTGCGCGCGAGGAACGCCATGTCGAACGGATAAACCTCCGCCGTCATGCCATCGACGCTGGTTACGGCGCGAAGCGCGCAGGCATTGTCATAGGTCCGGCCGTCGCCCATGACGCCTACGGTGCGCACCGGCAGCAGCACGGCGAAAGCCTGCCAGATGGCGTCGTACAGCCCGGCCGCGCGGATTTCCTCCAGGAACACCGCGTCGGCCCGGCGCAGAATATCCAGCCGCTCGCGAGTGATCGCGCCGGGGATGCGGATAGCGAGGCCAGGTCCGGGGAACGGGTGGCGGCCTACGATGTGGTCAGGCACGCCAAGCTCGCGGCCGAGCACGCGGACCTCGTCCTTAAACAGCTCTCGGAGCGGCTCGACCAGCTTCATGCGCATCCGTTCCGGCAGGCCGCCGACGTTGTGATGCGACTTGATAGTAACGCTCGGGCCGCCATGCGCGCTGATGCTCTCGATCACATCGGGATACAGCGTGCCCTGGGCCAAGAAGTCGGCGCCGCCGATGCGGGCGGCTTCTTCTTCGAACACCTCGATGAACACGCGGCCGATCGTCTTGCGCTTGGCCTCGGGGTCGGTCACGCCGTCGAGCTGCGACAGAAACAGCTCGGCCGCGTCGCGATGCACGAGCTTGATGTTGAAGCGGTCGCGAAAAGTTTTGGCGACTTCCTCGGCCTCGCCCTGCCGCAACAGGCCGCTATCGACGAAGATGCAGGTGAGCTGGTCGCCGACGGCCTCATGGATCAGCGCTGCGGCCACCGAGCTGTCCACGCCGCCCGACAGGCCGCAGATGACCCGACCGGTGCCGACCTGGGCGCGGATGCGGGCGAGCTGGGCGTCGCGGAAGCCGGCCATGCTCCAGTCACCAGACAGCCCGGCGACGCGATGAGTGAAGTTATGCAATAGCTGCCGGCCGTGCGGGGTGTGCACGACCTCGGGATGGAACTGCACGCCGTAGTAGCGGCGGGCGTCATCGGCGATGGCGGCGAACGGCGCGCCCTCGCTGCCGGCGACGACGCGAAAGCCCGACGGCAACCGCGTCACGCGGTCGCCGTGGTTCATCCACACCTTTTCCCGCGTGCCGGGCGACCAGACGCCGTGGAACAGCTCGCAGTCGTCCGTGACGTCAACGGTGGCGGAGCCAAACTCCTGGTGGTCGCTGATGCTGACCTCGCCGCCTAGATGCGCACACATGGCCTGCTGTCCGTAGCAGATGCCAAGCACCGGCAGGCCGCTGTCAAAAACCATCTGCGGCACCCGAGGGCCGGCCGCTTCGGTCACGCTGGCCGGGCCGCCGGACAGGATGAAGGCGCGGGCGCCGAATGCGGCGAGGCGCCCGGGTGCGGCGGTGGCGGGGAGGATCTCGCAATACACGCCGGATTCACGGACGCGGCGGGCGATCAGCTGGGTGAACTGGCTGCCGAAGTCGAGGATCAGGACCCGGTCGTGCGCCGGGGTTGCAGAAGGGGACTGGGTCATGACGCCGCTTCCAGCATGGCGAGGGCTAGACAGCAAGCGGGGCGCGTCATGTCAGGGCTCATCAAGTCTGGGCCACGCCAGCGAGCAACGGGTCGATCGGGTCCCATACGAAGGCGACCTGCGGGATCGTAACGCCAGCGACCCTCGTTTCCGACTCCGCCGCCGGACGACCGCCTAGATGCTGATAAAACCAGCGGCTGGGATTGTCGCGCAGCACCCAAAGGAACGCGCTGCGGCACCCAGCCGTCTTCAGATGCGCCGCACCGGCCGCGAGCAGCCGGCGGCCCACGCCGTGATCCCGCCAATCGTCCAGCACATACAGCGTCTGCACCTCGCCCTCCGCCAGGCCGCGCACCCGGGGACGGCCGACGGTGGCAAAGCCCACCACCTCGGCGGGCGCGCCGGGGCCGGCGGAGATCGCGACATAGACGCCGTCGCCAGCCCGGATCGACGCGTCGTACTGCGCGGCCTGGCGCGGCATTGACAGCCGGCTGAGATAGTCGTTCGGCAAGATGCCGGCGTAGGCGTTGCGCCAGGCCGCGACGTGCACCGCCCCGATCGACGGCGCGTCGCCGGTCAGGGCACGACGCACCCGGATCACGCTACGCGCTCCAGCACGGCCGCGAAAAAACCGTCGGTTCCGTGCCGCAGCGGGGTCAGTGACAAGTAAGGACCTGGGCCGGGCGCGGGGACCGGCAGGGTCCAGGCAGTCTGCAGCGGCACGACGGCAAAGCCGGGGGTGCGGGCGAGGAAGCTGTCCACCTGGGCCTCGTTCTCCTCGATCAGCATGGAGCACGTGGCATAGATAAGCTGTCCGCCGGGCCGCACCAGCCGGGCGGCGGCGTCCACGATCCCCGCTTGTTTCGGCACCAGCTCTTCAAGGTCCAGCGGGCGCAGGCGCAGGCGGGCATCCGGGTTGCGGCGCCAGGTGCCGGTGCCGGTGCAGGGGGCATCGACCAGAACGCGGTCGAAGGCGCCGGCCCGCCGCTTGGCCCACTTGTCGCCAGCGCCGACCAGATGCCGCTCCGCATTGTGCACGCCCGCCCGGCGCAGCCTACGCACCGCGCCATCCAGCCGCGGGGCGGACACGTCGCAAGCCATCAGGTGACCGCGATTGCCCATCAGCATCGCCAGCGCCAGCGTCTTGCCGCCGGCGCCGGCGCACCAATCGACCACGCGCATCTCGGGCGCGGCGCCCACTAACGCGGCGACGAGCTGGCTGCCCTCGTCCTGGATTTCGACCAATCCGGTCTGGAAGGCGGCGCCCGAGGTGACGGCGCGCCGGCCGTCGATGCGCAGGCCCCAGGGCGACAGCGGCGTCGGCTCGGTCTCCAGCCCCTCGGCCAGCAGGGCGGCGCGGGCCTCGGCGCGGGTGCCCTTCAACAGGTTCACCCGCAGGTCGAGCGGCGCCGGGTCGAACGTTGCGGCCATCTCGGCGGCAAGCCGCTCGCCGAAGCGGGCCTGCAGATGCGGCAGCAGCCAGTCGGGCACCTCCAGTGCGACAGCCTCCGGCATGTCGGGATGGTCGAGCGTGTGACCCTCCAGCGCCCGGGCGGCGTCGGCCTCAAGCCGCAGCATGGGCGCTGGGCCATATTGGCCGCCGGAGTAGGACTGCCCGACGCCAGCCAGGGTCCATCCCTCCAGCAGCAGCGACGCCGCCACCAGCATGCGCGGCGTGGGCGCGGTCCCGGTCTGCGCGATCCACCAGGCGAGCCGCCGCCGCGCCCGCAGCACCCGCCATACTCGGTCCGATACCGCCCGCCGGTCGCCGGAGCCGATGAAACGCCGCGCCCGGAAAAAGTCGTTCGCCACCGCATCGGCGGGGCGGCGGGGAAACGTGTCGATCTCGGTCAGCAGCTCGATCGAGCCTGCTAGGCGGGCGGCTGGGGTCACGCCAGCAAACTGGGCAGGTCCGCGAGGCCAGAGATCACGGTCGCCTTGCTGGCCAGATCGTACTCGTCGGGCTGCTGGGTGCGGTTGCACCAGAACACCCGGGCGCCAAACGCCGCCGCCGCCTGCGCGTCCCATGCGTTGGACGACACGAAGGCGATCTGCTCGGGCACCAGGCCAAAGCGCTGCGTCATCAGCGTATAGACCCGCGGATCCGGCTTGAAAACGCCGATGTCCTCGACGCTCAGCACGGCGTCCAGCTGTGGCGCCAAGCCCGCAGCGCCCACCGCGGCATTCAGCATCCCTGGGTCGCCGTTCGACAAGATCGCGGTCTGCAGGCCCTGCGCCCGCAGGCTTTTCAGCGTCGGCGCAGCGTCGCCGTACGGGGAGAGGTGCCGATAGGCGCCCAGCAGCAGTTCCAGCACGGCTGGGTCGGTGATGCCGTGCCGGGCGGCGACGAAGGCCAGCGCGTCCTGCGTCACCCGCCAGAAGTCGCGATGATGCGCGGGGCCGGTCAGCGTGCGGACCCAGCTGTATTCGAGCTGCTTCGTCCGCCATTCCGCGCTGATCCGCTCCCAATCCGGCGGCAGGCGGTTCGCATGGCGCTGCATGGCGGCGTGCACGTCGAGCAGCGTGCCATAGGCGTCGAATACGGCGGCCCGGATAACGGTCATGGCTCTTGGCGGTAGTTGGGCGACTCGCGGGTGATCGCCACGTCGTGCACGTGGCTCTCGCGCAGCCCGGCGCCGGTGATGCGGCGGAACCGCGTATTGCGCTGCAGGTCGTCGATCGTGGCGCTGCCGGTGTAGCCCATGCCGGCCCGCAGGCCGCCTACGAGCTGATGCACGACGGCGGCTACCGGGCCCTTATAGCCGACCCGGCCCTCGATTCCCTCCGGCACGAGCTTCAGCGTGTCCTTGATCTCCTGCTGGAAATACCGGTCGGCCGAGCCGCGTGCCATGGCGCCGATGCTGCCCATGCCGCGATAGCTCTTGAACGACCGGCCCTGATATAGGAACACCTCGCCCGGCGCCTCCTCGGTGCCGGCCAGCAGGCTGCCGACCATCACGCAGTCCGCCCCCGCGCCGATCGCCTTCACCAGGTCGCCCGACGTGCGGATGCCGCCATCGGCGATGGCCGGCACGCCCCGCTCGCGGCAGGCGGCGGCGGTCTCCAGCACCGCGGTGAACTGCGGCACGCCGACGCCGGCGACGACGCGGGTCGTGCAGATGCTGCCGGGTCCGATGCCGATCTTCACGCTGTCCGCCCCGGCGTCGATCAGCGCGCGGGCGCCCTCCGGCGTCGCGACGTTGCCGGCGATGATCTGCACGGAGTTGGACAGCCGCTTGATTCGCTCGACAGCCTTCAGCACCCCCGCCGAGTGCCCGTGCGCGGTATCGACGACGATCACGTCCGTCTCCGCCGCCACCAGCGCCTCGGCGCGGGCATAGCCGTCGTCGCCCACGCCGGTCGCCGCCGCGGCGCGCAGCCGGCCCAGCTCGTCCTTGTTGGCGAGCGGATGCGCCTGCGCCTTGTCCATGTCCTTCACGGTGATCAGGCCGATGCAGCGATAGGCGTCGTCCACCACCAGCAGCTTCTCGATGCGATGGCGGTGCAGAAGCTGTCGCGCCTCTTCGCGGTCAACTTCGGCCGGCACGGTGATCAGGTGCTCGCGGGTCATCAGCTCATAGACGCGCACGCCGGGGTCGGTGGCGAAGCGGACGTCGCGGTTGGTCAGGATGCCAACGAGCCGCCCGGTGTCCCGCTCGACCACCGGGAAGCCGCTGATGTGATGCAGCGTCATCAGCGCCAGGGCCTCGGCGAGAGTCTGGTCGGGATGAATGGTCAGCGGGTTCACCACCATGCCGCTCTCGAATTTCTTGACCCGGCGGACCTGCGCCGCCTGTTCGGCGATGTCGAGATTCTTGTGGATCACCCCAATGCCGCCGAGCTGCGCCATGGCGATCGCCATCGCTCCCTCGGTCACGGTGTCCATCGCGGACGAGATCAGCGGGATGTGCAGGCTGATGGTGCGGGTGAGCCTGGCGCGGGTGCTGACGCTCGCCGGCAGCACCTGGGAGTAGGCGGGCACGACCAGCACGTCATCGAATGCGAGCGCCTCCTCGATCCGTAACGGCGGGGCCAGCGGTTCTGCACGGGTGGTCTCGGGAGCCATGGCGGGGACCTTTCATCCGCGGGCGGCCCGCCTGCGGGTCCCCATCCTTGGCGGTTTGACATAGGGCCCAGCGGGAGGCGGTGCAAGCATGGCGTGAGCATGGCAGAAAGACGTTCGTCGGGCGGTCATTAGGACTGAAATCATATAGGCCCGCCTAGCAACGGCAAAACCTCGTTCGAGAACCGCCAAGCAATGCGCGGCCTGATCGCCAGCGGACGCTAAGGCCGCCGCTACCCAGCAGCGCGCGACCGGAACCCGGTCGCGACCACATAAAGCTCGCTCGATCCTTTGCGGCTGGCCGGCGGTTTCGCATGGCGGACCACGGCGAAGTGCCGCTTCATCTGCTCAAGCATCTTACGCTCCGAGCCGCCCTGGAACACCTTGGCAACGAAACTGCCGCCCTCCGCCAACATCTCCACTGCGAAGTGCAGCGCCAGGTCCGCCAGCGCCATGATGCGCAGATGGTCGGTCGCGTTGTGCCCGGTGGTGTTGGGCGCCATGTCGGACAGTATGAGGTCGGCCTTGCCGCCCAGCAGCTCCGCGAGCTGGCTAGGCATGGCGTCGTCCATGAAATCGCCCTGCAGGATCGTGGCGCCCGACACGCTGTCCATCGGCAGCAGATCGACGCCCACCACCATCGCAGCGCCCCGCTTGACCGCGACTTGCGCCCAGCCGCCCGGCGCCGCGCCCAAGTCCACGACCTTGGCGCCTTTGCCGATCAGATGGAAGCGATCGTCGAGCTCGATCAGCTTGAAGGCGGCGCGCGACCGCCAGCCCTGCTGCTGCGCCGCCCGCACATAGGGGTCGTTCAACTGTCGCTGCAGCCACTTCTGCGACGCCGTGGTGCGGCCGCGCGCGGTCTTCAGGGAAACGGTCAGGCCACGCGAGGGCAGCACCGTCGATTTGGGCGTGTCGTTGCTCATGTCGGCAGTGCAGTACGGGAGAATGAACGGGCGCGCGAGTCTCGGGGCGCGGCGGTCTTGAACTGGCCGGCTTGGCGCTGCCGCATCATGCGCAGCAGCATGCCCTCGCGCAGGCCGCGGTCGGCGACGACGACCTCGCTCGCGGGCCAAGTGCGGCGGATCGCTTCGAACACCGCACAGCCCGGCAGCACGAAGTCCGCCCGCGCGGCGCCGACGCAGGGATGCAGCATCAGGCCGTCCCGCCCGAGGCCGCGCAGCACGCCTAGCGCATGGTCCGCCGCCATAGCGCTCAGCACGGTGCCATCCACCAGAGGACGCCGGTAGCGCAGCAGGCCCATCGCGACCCCGGCCAGCGTCGTGACGGTGCCGCTGGTGCCCAGCATGCGCACGCCGCCGATCCGGCTCTCATGCGCGATGCAATGCACCCGCTCGAATGGCGCTAACCGAGCAGCGACGTCGTCCACCATGGCGCGAAACCCGTCGGCGGTGAATGCGGCTGGGCCGTAGCGCTCGGACAGGTTGACGACGCCGACTGGCAGGCTGTCGTAACCGATCAGCTCCGGCCGGGTGCCGACGGCGCCAAGGCGCACCCAGGCGACTTCCGTCGAGCCGCCGCCGATGTCGAATAGCAGGGCGCGGCGGCCGGCACCCATCAGCAGCGGGGCGCAGCTCTCCAATGCCAGCTCGGCCTCCTCCCGCGCCGAGATCACATCGAACCGGATGCCGGTCTCCGCCCGCACGCGGGCCAGGAACTCGCCGACGTTTGCGGCCCGGCGGCACGCCTCGGTCGCGATCGCCCGCATCGCCCGGATCGGCCGCCGCGCCATACGGGCGGAGCAGGCCTGCAGCGCGATGATGGCCCGGTCCATGGCCAGGGTGTTCAGCATTCCGCTGCTGTGCAGTCCCTCCCCCAGCCGCACGATCCGGCTGAAGCTGTCCAGCACGCGAAAGCCACTGCCATCCGGCGCGCCAATTAGCAGCCGGCAGTTATTGGTGCCAAGATCAAGCGCCGCAAAAACCGGTCCACGGCGTTCGTGATCGGGTTTGGTGCGATCAAGCTTGGATTGTGACGCATCGACCATCGGTGGGCCCCTTCAACGACCCTATATGACGTCAGTCTCTGCGACCTTCGATAGTGCAAGCAAGCTGAAGTTTCACAATCGCCTGCGGATGGTTGCCCAGCCCCGGCCAGCATGTTATCTGCGCTCACGCAACGCGCATCGGCGTTGGGGGATAGTTTAGCGGTAGAACTTCCGACTCTGACTCGGAAAGCCTTGGTTCGAATCCAGGTCCCCCAGGTTGCCGATCTTCCTACCTTACTGCCAAATCGACTTCGACAGGATAGCTGCGTCGGCATTTCGGCGTCGAGTTCGCGGCGCGCTTGGCCAGCGAGTATGCAGCGACGAGACGCTCTCACATGTGATCCAGCATCACGTTGCTCGATCCTGTCGCCTTGCTCGCTCAAACTGGCAGCATCTCTCCGTGCGGTAGCCTCTCAAACGGTCGTCAAGACCGTGTCACTAACACGTGATTCGACTAAGTCATGAATACCACTCTTGTTGGTGCTTAAGCGTATTAGTAATCGATTATCATAATCACACATGAAGTGTGAATGTAGAAACATGAGTGGCGGAGAGAACATGTCTTCAACAACTTCGGTCGATACCGGTGCGGGGGGCAAGTGGACATCAACGCTCCTGATGGCGTTAAAGTCACCGTAGGGACCGATGCCGCAGGGATTGCGACGTCTCTCAAGATAGCGGTCGATTACGCCTACGCTGATTTCACCAATCCTAAGTCAGGAGCCATCGAGGAGATCAACTTCGTTGGTCCGACCACGAACCCACCTGCAACAGCGCCTACTCCTGGCGCTCAATTTCCGGGTTTGCGGCTGCCCTTTGAGTTGGATATCACCAATCAGCTCGGCGTCCCCATCACCGGCTACAGCGTATATCTCGCTAACCAAAACCTTCTAAACAAGCCTGCACCACCCGTACCCGACACCGGCGACGCTCATCCAGACAACTACGCGCACTTCCACGGCGTCACGCCAACTACATTCGTTGACGCAGCGACTAATGTATCGAATGTCACGTTGACATTGTTTGACCCCAACTTTGGTTCCGCCGCGTTTGGTGCGGCTGGCAATGACCCGGCACCCAACTTCATCTCCGCCGTCGGGACAATCGCCGCTGGAACAACGGAAAAGGCAGCGGGTCTGACATTACATAGCGAGGACTTTCCGGACGCCGCTGGAGGCTCCTTTGGTCTCGAGATTTTTGCGCAGGATACGGTGGGCGTACCCAAGCCGCCCGTGGTGACCCCACCTGTCACGCCGCCTGTGGTAACGCCGCCCGTGGTGACGCCACCCGTCACGCCGCCCGTCGTGACTCCACCCGTGGTGACACCGCCAGTGACGCCGCCCGTGGTCACACCACCCGTTACGCCGCCCATAGTCGAGCCGCCAGTAACGCCGCCGGTGGTGAGGCCGCCCGTGGTCACGCCGCCACTTGGGCCACATGATATCGCGCTGACGGGCAGTCACGACCAATATATCGTCGCGTTGACCTCAAGTGGACAAGCCGAAATACGAGACAAGATCGCCGGACGGGATGGCACGCAGACAATCTCGGGTCTGCAGCACATGAAATTCACGGATGGAACCGGAGACTTTGATCCGACCGGGCAAGCTGAGACCGTCACACGTCTCTATCAAGCGGCGTTCAGCCGTACCCCGGATCTTGCCGGCCTTGATCACAACGCCGAGCTTCTGACGAATAACACCATTTCAATTTCACAAATGGCCCTGAGCTTTACCAACTCGCCTGAATTCATCGCCAGCTACGGGTCGCTCGATAACCTGGGGTTCGTGCAGCAACTCTATGCAAATGTGCTTCACCGCGCACCAGACGCCGCAGGCAATCAGCTCTGGCTGAATTTCTTGAGCGGTGGGGCAGATCGCGGTGCTGCCTTGCGCGGCTTTGCCGATAGCCAGGAAAACCGCAAACAGATCCTGCCAATTGCGGGCGATCAGAACGATGCGGAGGGAACCCGGCTCTATCAGGCAGCGCTCAACCGCGCTCCGGATGATTCGGGGCTGGCCAGTTTCTCAACTGCGCTTGCTCATGGCGCCACCCCCGAACAAGTTGCGCATGGCTTCATGAGCTCAAACGAGTTTGTACAGAAGTATGGTACGCTGAATCCAAGCGACTTCGTAACACAGCTCTATGCCAATGTGCTGCACCGTGCGCCTGATGCTGCCGGCCTGCAGAACTTTGTCAATGCTCTGAACAATGGAGCAAGCCGCGAGCAGGTATTGGTTGGATTTTCCGACAGCACTGAAAATCGCATCAACACTGCGCTGGTCACTCACGATGCCTGGGTCTTCATAAAATAAAAACTATTCTAATATGTGATAACTGACGGAAGCTGCTTCTTGTAATAATAAAGAGCTACGGCCTTTTTCCGACCCGATTCGATCGGAAGAAAACTGCAGTCGTCTTTTCTTCGCGCACGTCAGCCAAGCTCTCACCACTGGATCGCCTTGCCACGCTGATCGTAGAACCCACCGCTTTGCTCAACAGCCAATGTCTCCAACACGCCGAGAAGCTCGTGAGCCGCCACATCCGGCGATCGAGTGTCGAGGCCAGCTTTGGCAAACGGTGCCGAGAGCGCCGTGTCAACCGTTCCAGGATGGAGAGCCACACACAGACTCGCCGGGTTCTGCCGGCGCAACTCAACGGCCGCACACCGCACCAGTTGATTCAGCGCCGCCTTGGAAGCGCGGTAGCTATGCCAGCCGCCCAGACGGTTGTCGCCGATGCTGCCGACGCGGGCCGATAAAGTGGCAAACACCGCGCGGCCCTCCCGTGGCAGCAACGGGCAGAAATGCTTCATCAGCAGCGCCGGGCCGATCGCATTGACGGCGAAGGCATGCGCCATGTGGGCGGGATCGATGTCGCGCCAGCCGCGCTCCGGGCGGAAACGGTCGTCGTGCAAAAAACCAGTGGCATCCAGCACCAGGCGGACCTCGCCCTGTGCAGCGACCCAGACCGCTGCGGCGGCGATGCTCGGCTCCGACAGTAGATCGAGCGGCGGCGTGGTGCTGCGGCCCAGGCGCGTGACGCGAGAATAGACGCCGTGCCGCTTCAATGCTGTCGCCAAGGCTTGCCCCAGGCCGCCGCCAGCGCCGACCACCACCGCCTGTGTCATGCGTCCGGCGTTATACCGGCCAGGGTGAGACGCCGACGATATGCGCATGGCCGCCCAGCATCAGCGCATAGGCCGCGAACCCTGCGGCGGGCCGCCACCAGCCCATCTCGCGCGCCACCAGGCTGTTGCGGCCGGACAAGATCGCGG
>JANXVC010000533.1 GCA_025351925.1 Rhodospirillales bacterium
TCGGTGCGCTGTCTATAATGGCACGCTCGGCTCCGGCTTCGGACAGAAGTTCCAGCCAGCCAACGACCTTTACCCGCCAATGGCAATCGCCGCCTGACCCCCAATCTTGCGACGGTCCCCCCGGGTCAGGCCCGCCGGCATCGCGGTCACAGTCGCACGCTCCTCGGCCAGGACGTGCGGCGTTTCGACCGTCTGGGTGGACACCAGCAGCATGCGCTCGTGCAGGACGTGGTTGTGCTTCAAGTGGTGGATCAGCGCTAGCGGGATGTCCGTCGCCGCCCCGAACACGGCCGCTGCCCCCCGCACGCGGACGGGCGGGTCCGCCTGCAGCATGGCGCAGAACTGCGCCTCCGGCACCCGCATCCCGGCATGGACTGCGGCGAGCAGGGCGCCCCCCTTGCGCCAGGTCATCATCAGGAAGGCGACCAGGCCGGCGATCAGCAGCGGGAACCAGCCGCCTTCCAGCAGCTTGGTGCAGTTGGACGCGAAGAACACCAGGTCCACCAGCAGGAAGAAGCCGTTTACCGCGAGCACCGCGGCCGGGTTGTAGCCCCAGCGCAGCGCCACCAGCGCGGCCAGCACCGTCGTGATCATCATCAGCAGCGACACCGCGATCCCGTAAGCCCCGCCCAGCGCGTCCGAGGTGCCGAAGGTGACCACGGCGCCGAACGTGCCGGCGGCAAGCAGCCAGTTCACGCCAGGCATGTAGATCTGCCCGGCCTCGCGCGTCGCCGTGTGCAGCACGCGCATCCGCGGCAGGAAGCCGAGCTGGATCGACTGCTGCGTCAGCGAGAACGCGCCGGAGATGATGGCCTGCGAGGCGATGATGGTCGCAAGCGTCGCGAACGCCACCAGCGGCAGGTGTGCCCAGCCCGGCGACAGCAGGTAGAACGGGTTCTCGATGGCGGCCGGGTCGCGCAGCAGCAAGGCGCCCTGGCCGAAGTAGTTCAGCACCAGGCAGGGTAGCGCCACGCAGAACCAGCCAAGCCGGATCGGCAGCCGGCCGAAGTGCCCCATGTCGGCATACATCGCCTCGCCCCCTGTCACGGCCAGGAAGGCGGCGCCGAGCACGGCGAAGCTGACCAGGGGACCGGCGTGGATCAGGAAACCCGCGGCGTGCCACGGGCTGAGCGCGGCCAGCACGCCGGGAGCGCGCGAGATCCCGAAGAGGCCGAGCAGCCCGATGGCCGCGAACCAGACCAGCATGACCGGGCCGAACACCTTGCCGATGGCCTCGGTGCCGCGGCGCTGCACCAGGAACAGGCCGGCCAGGATCAGCAGCGTCAGCGGCACGACCCAGCGCGCGATGCCCGGCACATCGAGCTTGAGGCCCTCGACCGCGCTCAGCACCGAGATGGCAGGCGTGATCACGCCGTCCCCGTACAGCAGCGCGGCGCCGACTAGGCCCACGACCAGCAGGGACGCGCGCCAGCTGCCCGACGGCGCATGGCGGATGTCGAGCAGCGCCAGCATGGCGACGATGCCGCCCTCGCCGTGGTTGTCGGCCCGCATGATCAGGATGGCATACTTGGCCGACACGATGACGATCAGCGCCCAGAAGATCAGCGACAGAATGCCCAGGATGGACTCCGGTGTGGGCGTGCCGCCGGCCTGGATGGCCTGCTTGAGGGCGTAGAGCGGGCTGGTGCCGATGTCACCGTAGACGATGCCGAGCGCGGCCAGCGCCAGCCCGACCGGCCGCCCTTTGGCCTCCAGCACCGCGGGCTGCGCCGGTGCGCTTGGGTTGGCGACCCGCGCCGGGACCAGGGGGTCCTCGATGACGTCCATGCTTGCGGCCTTCCGTTGTTCAGCGTGGCCTGACAGAAACCACATGCTGGGGAGATGGGACAGTTGGCGGAGGCTACTCGCCAGCGCCGTAAACTACAGGCCGCGCCGGCCAGCAAGGCGAGAAGCGCGGCGGTGACCGTCGCGTCGCAGGAGCCACGATGGGGTCGGTATCCTGCCGCGGTCCGTGGCGCGCTTCCTGCGACGGCCGCGGTCAAGAGGTCGTCTCCACCGACCAGGTTGCCGACAGCACCATGGGCGAGGCTTCCAGGGCTGCGGCCACGGCGTCCAGCTCGGCCTCGCTCGCCGTCGTCGGCACCAGGGTGGCGGCAAGCTCCACCTGGGCGTCCGTTTCTGACAGGGTCTCGACTTCGCGGACCGGGTAGCTCGCCCGGTCCAGCTCGGCATCCAGCAGGTCGCGCACGTCCGACACGTCCTCGGGGCGGCAGGTGGCGTGGACGATGTACTTGGCCTCTGTCACGTCGGGCGTGATTGGGCGGCGGTTCACCCAGTTCACCAGCGGGCGCAGCAGGGTATTGCCGGCCAGCACGAAGCCGGCGAGCGTCGCCGCCTCGGCTGGCAGCCTGCTGCCGGCGAAGGTGCCGATGGCGGCCGAGCACCACAGCGTAGCCGCCGTGTTCAGCCCGCGTATGTTGGTGCCGTCCTTCAGGATCACGCCGGCACCCAGGAAGCCGATGCCGGACACGACGTAGGAGATGATGCGCGTCGCCCCTTCGGTCCCAAGCAGCCGCATGCCCAGGTCGGAGAACGCCGCGGCGCCGACCGCCACGAGGACGTTGGTGCGCAGCCCCGCCGTCCGCTGGCGCCACTGCCGCTCCAGCCCGATCAGCGTGCCCAGCACGAACGCGGTGGCGAGGCCGCCCAACGTATGGGCGTAGGCACCCGCGGCGAACTCCGTCCACCATGCCTGCAAGCTCTGCACCGTCCCGCCGGCCAGCTCGGATGCTGGCTAGGTCAGGTAGCTGTGCACGATGCCGATCAGCTCCTCGGCGGCTCGGGAAGCGTCCCCCTTGTTGGCCGCCTCGACGACCTTGTCCCGAATGTGGTCCTCGATCACCTCGGCGATGAACCCGTCCATGGCACCTCGGCAGGCGGTCGCCTGCTGCAGCAGCTTGGCGCTGGGCGCGTCCTGTTCGGTGATCGCGCGCTGCAGGGCGTCCACCTGGCCGCGAATGCGACTAAGTCGCTTTACCAGCTTGGCTTTTTCTGCGTCGGCGATGCTTTTTGGGCTTGCGGTCATACCCCAAGGGGTATAGTCACATTCCAGCGCGAATGCGAGGCCCGTGCCCCGGCGTTCAGGCATAATTCTGCACCCGGCCGTCCAGCCGGACCCGCAACCGAAGCAAGGGACCCCATGACCTCGCGATCCACCAGTCAGTCCCCGGAAGGCGACAGTAGGCGCTCCGCGCCTGTTGTGACGACTTCCCAGGACTGGTTCCGCGCTCGGGCGTGCATGCTCCCGCCGAGGTGTCCGCGCCTGTAGTGCGCTGACGCCTGGGCGGCCATGCCCTCCCGAGCTCCAGCCAACGCTTGAGCACAAGGAGGCAGCCGATGGCCGCCCATCTCGACCCGATCCACCTCCGCCGGCATGCCCTGCCGTGGCACTTTATGGCCGGCGTTGACCGCCTGGCCGAAGTCCCTGCCGTGTCCGGCCACCGTTTGGGCGGGGGCGCCCGTCCGCGCCCGCTCGCAACCTGGCAGGTCGACGCCAGCGGGCGTCCGGTCTGCCGCTGGTCCTTCGACACGGACGATCCCGCCTAGGCCTGCGGCTGACGGCCCTGCCTGCCCCAGCGCGCCGGGCCGTCGTCACCCCATGAGGCTGCGGCCCCCCAGCACGCCCCTTTCCCGCATGTCGACCGCGAGGACCACCATGCTCGACACCAACCTGCACCCGGTGCCGCCCACCCCTGCGCCGCACCGTTCCACTGCTGTCCTTGACAGCGCCCACATCGGCGACATCCGCGGCGCGCTCGGCACGATCAGGCTGGGCGACGACAAGCCCCGGCTGACGCTGGGGTCCAAGCTCAAGACCCTGGCCGCCATTGTCGGCCCCGGGCTGATCGTCATGGTCGGCGACAACGACGCCGGCGCCTTCGGCACCTACACCCAGGCCGGGCAGAACTACGGCACGTCCCTGCTGTGGACGCTGCTGCTGCTCGTGCCGGTGCTCTACGTGAACCAAGAAATGGTGCTGCGGCTTGGCGCCGTCACCGGCGTCGGCCATGCCCGGCTGATCCTGGAGCGGTTCGGCAAGTTCTGGGGCGCGTTCAGCGTCATCGACCTGTTCATCCTGAACGGCCTGACCATCGTCACCGAGTTCATCGGCGTGAGCCTCGGCCTCGACTACCTCGGCCTGCCCAAGCTGTGGGGCGTGCTCGCCGCCGCGGTGGTCACCATGGCAGCGGCGGCGACCGGCGACTTCCGCCGGTTCGAGCGATTTGCGCTGCTGCTGTGCTTCGGCAGCCTGCTGCTGGTGCCGGTGTTCCTGGCCGTGCACCCGCCCATGGGCGAGATCGCGCGCGACCTCGTGCTGCCGCAGCTTCCCAGCACCGGCAAGCTGTCGGACGTGCTGCTGCTGATCATCGCCATCATCGGCACCACGGTGGCGCCGTGGCAGCTGTTCTTCCAGCAGAGCTACGTGATCGACAAGCGGATCACGCCGCGCTTCATGGCCTACGAGAAGGCCGACCTATGGATCGGCATCGTGGTCGTGATCATCGGTGCGGTGGCGATGATGGCGTTCTGCGCCGCGGCCTTCACCGGGCACCCCGAGGCCGGCAACTTCACTGACGCGGGCGGCATCTCGGCGGGCCTGGAAAAATATGTCGGCGCCGTGCCGGGCACGCTGTTCGCCATAGCCCTGATCGACGCCAGCATCATCGGCGCGGCCGCGGTGTCGCTCGCCACCGCCTACGCGCTCAGCGACGTGCTGGCGCTCAAGCACTCGCTGCACCGCAAGGCGACGGACGCGAAAGGCTTCTACCTGGTCTACTGCAGCCTGATCGCCGCCGCGGCCATCCTGGTGCTGATCCCCGGGGCACCCCTGGGCCTGATCACCGAAGGGGTGCAGACCCTGGCCGGCGTGCTGCTGCCGAGTGCCACGGTATTCCTGCTGCTGCTGTGCAACGACCGTGCTGTGCTGGGGCCATGGGTCAATGGGCGTTGGACCAATCTGTTCACCGGGGCGGTCATCGCGGTGCTGGTGCTACTGTCGGTCATCCTGACCGCGTCGGTGCTGTATCCGGACATCGCCGGGGAGACGATCCTGGTGATTCTGGGCGGCGGCATCGTGGCGGCACTGATCGTGGCCGGCGTCACGCTCCTCTTCGGCAAGCCCGCGGCAGACACGGAGCCTGCGCTGGACCGGGCGCTGCGGCCGGGGTGGCGGATGCTGCCGCTGCCGCAGTTGGCGCCGAACCGGATCACCGGCGCCACCCGGGTCTGGATGCTGGTGCTGCGCGGCTACCTGATCGTCGCCGTTGGCATGGTCGTGTTCCGCATCGTCCAGCTCGCATTGGGCTGAGCCGGCATTTCGACCGGGACACGATCTGCGTGCCTGGCCGTTCGCACTGGCAGAGCCGGACCCATAATCCAGGCCACTTTCCCTGAAAGAGCAGACCCATGAGCGAGCCGACCCAAAAGGCCACAAGCTGGATGCGGCGTGGCCGTCACATCGAGGACCTGAGTGATGCCGAGATCCTAGCGCTGGCCATCAGCAACGAGGAGCAAGCGAGCCGGGCCTATACCGAGTTTGCTGAAACCTTGCGCGCCGACTACCCCGACACTGCCCGCATGTTCACCGAGATGGCGCAGGAGGAGACCGGCCATCGGCACCAGCTTGTCGAGCTGTTCCGGGCGAAGTTCGGCGAGATCATCCCCAAGATCGACGCCGCCGACGTGCGGGGCCTCATGCAGGAACGGCCAACCGGCCTGGTGAAGTTCCAAGGGCCGGAGGGAATGCGCCGCCAGGCCCGGCAGATGGAGGCGAACGCCAGCCGCTTCTACCACCAGGCGGCCAGCCGCACCCTGGATGTGACGATCCGCAACGTCCTCGGCGACCTGGCCGTGGCCGAGGCCGCCCACGAGCAGACGGCCGACGAGATCGACGAGGCCACGCCACCGACCGAGGGCCGGGTCAAGGAGGACGACGACGCCCGCCGCCGTTTCGTGCTGCAGCTCGTGCAGCCCGGCCTGGTCGGCCTGATGGACGGCTCGGTGTCCACCCTGGCGCCGGTGTTCGCGGCGGCGTTCGCCACGCACAATTCCTGGAACGCCTTCCTGGTGGGCCTCGCGGCCTCGGTCGGCGCCGGCGTCTCCATGGGCTTCGCCGAGGCGCTGGCCGATGACGGCAAGCTGTCCGGACGGGGCACGCCCTACCTGCGCGGCTTCGTCTGCGGCCTGATGACCATCGCGGGCGGCATCGGCCACACGCTGCCCTACCTCATCCCCGACTTCTGGACGGCCACGGCCGTCGCCGGGGTGGTCGTGGTCTTCGAGCTGCTGGCCATCGCCTGGATCCAGTGGCGCTACATGGACACGCCGCCCTTGTCGGCGGTTGCAAAGGTCATGCTGGGCGGCGCCATCGTCCTGGCGCTCGGCATCCTGATCGGCAGCAGCTAGAGCGGGTCGCTTGGTGTTGGATGCAGCAAAGCAGGGCGGGTGCCATGATCCCCGCCGCGGCGCCCTGGTGCATGCCGCCGTTGCAGGGCCCCGGTCCGGCCACGACCGCCTACAGCGTTCGGGTCTGGAGTTTCGGGCTGCACGGCCGTTTGGCCATGACGACAGGCACGGTGGCCATCTGCGTCGTCCAGCTCGTGCTGGGATGGCGGGACATAGGAGCGCGGCCCTGGACGGGATTGCGAAAGGACGCCAGCCATGACCGCGTTCCAGCGGCTCTCGACCGTGCCGACGATACCCGAGCTGCTGCGGCAGGACAGGAGAAGGTGGCTCACCCAGGTGTCTCTCGCCTTGCCGCTGCCCTGGCGCTTGCCGTCGTCAGGAATGGACGGCCCAGTGCGTGCGGCCCTGCTTTCAGGATGGACCAGGCGCACCCGCATGGCAGCCTGCTTTGCCGGGTCCTACGGGCTTCTGGCCGCCGCACGGGTTCTGAATGGATGCGGCCTGCTCAGCCCTCAGGGGATCGGTGCCTTCTTCTCCGGGGCGGAAAGGCTGACCTGCGCCGGCATGAACGTCTGGCACGCCCTACGGCGCGAGCGCCGGCTGGGGGAGCGTGCCTTCGATCAGCCAGTCACACCAGGCGAGCGGTGCGGCGGCACCCTGACGTCAAAGTATTCCACCGAAGCGTCCCGCCCATGCGCCTGACCCATGCGGTTGCCTTCGTGACCATGGCCAGCCTGGCCGGTCTTTTGCTCCGACCGGCCCGTATTGCCACGTACATGGTGGCTCCCGGCATTGCCGGTCCCATGGGCCCGTCCTTGGACGGCAATCTGCTGAAGATCAAGGATGCCAAGCCCGAGCCAGCCACCAGCGACCGCGCCCGCTTGGCGCCCGGCCCCAGCGAGCGTACCCTGCCGGCGGCACCCGAGGTCCGCCAGACACCAGCAGGCGGCGAGACCCGCGGCGAGTCTGATCGTTCCCCTGATGGCGCCAAGGAAGGCAAGGGCCGTGATTAGCCGCAGCGCGGCGCTCGCCGTCCTGATGCTGCTTGCAGCGCCGGCGGCGGCCCAAACCGCTCGCCAGGCTGACCGGCAGCCCGGGGGCACCCCCGGCGCCGGACCCGGCAGCAGCCCCGCCGCGCAGACCGCCCCCGGCCCGAGCGAGAAGACCGAGCCGGGCGCCGCCGAGTCCCGCCAGGCCACGCCAGGAGGCGAAGCCGCCGTGAAGTCCGGCGAGCAGGGGCCGCAAGGCATCTGGGAGCGCGCCAACCTGTTCGGCGACCTGGGCGGCCTGCGCGCCCGCCTGTCCGACCACGGCGTCACCTTCGGCCTGACCGGAACCGACGAGGTGTTCGGCAACCCCTCCGGCGGCGTGCGCCAAGGCGTGATCTACGAGGGCTTGACCCAGTTCGGCATCGGCATTGATGCCGAGAAGGCGTTCGGCCTGGTCGGCGGCACCTTCAACGCGACCGGCTACCAGATCCACGGCCGCGGCCTGAGCGTAAACAACCTGGGCAACAACCTGAACACCGTCAGCAGCCTGGAGGCGGCGCGCGGCACGCTGCTGTTCGAGCTGTGGTACGAGCAGGTGCTGCTCGATAAAAAGCTGGCGGTCCGCGTAGGCCAGCTCGCCACGGACCAGGAGTTCATGATCAGTCAATACGCCGGGCTGTTCACCAACCACACCTTCGGCTGGAGCACCTTCCCCAGCGCCGATCTGCCCAGCGGCGGGCCGTCCTACCCGCTTGCGACGCCCGGGGTGCGCGTGAAGTGGGTGCCGAAGGACAGCCTGTCCCTGCTGCTGGGCGTGTTCAACAGCGACCCGGCCGGGCCGGGTCGCGGGGTCCCGCAGGACCGCGACCCCTCCGGCACGGCCTTCCGCCTGCGTGACGGCGTGTTCGTCATCGCCGAGGCGCAGTACGGCACCAACCAGGGCGAGGGTGCGGCGGGCCTGCCCGGCACCTACAAGGTGGGCGCCTACTATGACTCGCAGAACTTCGCCGACCAGCGGCGCAACGGTGCCGGCGCGTCTCTGGCCGATCCAGCCGGTGCCGGCGCCACCAAGGCCCTTCTTGGGCGCAACCGCCGCGGCAGCTACAGCCTGTATGTCGCCGCCGACCAGCTCGTCACCCGGGAGGCGGGCACCAAGGACCAGGGGGCCGGCGTGTTCCTGCGCCTGATGGGCGCGCCGGGCGACCGCAACCTAGTCAACTTCTACGTGGACGCCGGCGTGACCTACAAGGGCCTGGTCCCCGGCCGCAACAGCGACACGGCGGGCCTGGGCTTCGCCCTGGCGCGCATCAGCGACACGGCGGCCAAGCTGGATGGCGACACCGCACGGTTCACCGGCAGCTTCTACCCCGTCCGGCGGCACGAGTCGGTGCTGGAGCTGACCTACCAGGCGCAGATAGCACCCTGGCTGCAGGTGCAGCCAACCGCGCAATACGTGTTCAACCTCAATGGCGGCGTGCCGAACCCGCAGCAGCCGGCCAAGCGCCTGGGCGACGCCGCCGTGCTCGGGCTGCGCACCACTGTGACGTTCTAGGCGGGGAAGGAGAGAGTCATGGCCGACCAGGTGGAGGTCAAAGGAGAGCCGGCCGCATCGACGCCGGCCGTCCAGAACGAAGGTGAGGCCAGGCCATGAGCGAGGACGAGGATCTCAAGCAGGCTGTGTCCAGCCTGCGCCAGCAGGTGAAGGCCCTGGCGTCCGTGGCGGGCGTGCTCCTCGCGGCGCTGCGCCGGGGCGGGCTGATGCGGCCGGAGCTTGAGGCGCTGCTGTCGTCCGAGCTGGTGGAAGCGGCTGCCGCCCAATCCGAGCAGGTGCGCGGGGACTGGGAGCTGATGGTCTCGGCCGTGCGGAAGGTCTCGACCGCGGCGGAAAGCCACTGACCCGCCGGGGTAGCCAGACGCACGGGCCGCCACCACCCGGACGCACCCATGTTTCGAGCCGAAGCGGACATGCCCGGTGTTGATGCGCGCCAGGAACGCCTCCGGCCGGACGGTTGCAGGCCATCCCCGGGCCTTTGCCGCCCTGGCCATCGGCGGCATGGGCTGGGCGGCCGTGACCGCCGTACGGGAAGACTGGCCGCCGCTGACACGCTCCATCCTGGGTTGGGACATCGGCGCAACCACGTTCCTCGTCCTCGCCCTGCTGCTGTTCGTTGCCCGTCGGCCCGAGCAGATGGCAGCCGATGCCGAAGCCCAGGAAGAGGGGCAATGGACCGTGTTCTGGGTCATGCTGCTCGGCACGGTTTTCAGCTTCGGGGCGCTGTCGAGCAAGTTCTCCGGCCTCAAGGACATGCCCGGCCTCGAGCGTGGCCTGCATGTCGCCCTGGTCGGAGCGACGCTCCTGCTGTCCTGGCTGCTGGCGCACACCGTGTTCGCGTTCCGCTACGCCCATGAATGGTATGACCGGGACGAACAGGGCAAGCTGAAGGGCGGGCTGCAGTTCCCGTCCGACGACCAGCCCGACTACTTCGACTTCCTGTATTTCTCCGTTGTGATCGGCATGACGTTCCAGGTGTCGGATGTGCAGATCACGTCCCGGATGCTGCGGCGGCTCGCGACCTTGCACGGGCTGGTCAGCTTCCTGTTCAACACCGTGATCATAGCACTGACGGTCAACATCGCCGCTGGGTTGATGTAGGGCAGACCAATGCACAAAAGGCCCCAAGGCATGGCCAGCATCCAAGGCATAGTGCGAGCGGCACCACTTGGGCTTGCCCTGGCCAGTGCGACCCTGTTCCTGGCAAGTGCCGAGGCCGGAGTTGTGGCGGTGTAAGGTCGCCGATCGCACGTCGCATCGGCATAGGCCGCGCCAGCGTCTACCGCGTGCTTGGAACGCACAAGCAGGAAGCGTCGCGGCCCGGCTCAGGCCCTGCGCTTACTTTGCGACTTGTAGCAGCGATGTTGGGTCATCCCCATGCTGTCAGCTTCCAACTCATTCTCAGATTTGCAGCAAACTTGAGAGGCTCTTATTGGGTTCCGGGGTGGTGACGGGTCCGTCACGCTACCAGGCCTGCGATGAGGGCGCGGAGCAGGGCTTTGCCGCGTCGGCGCGCGTTGTGCACGAACTGAAAGAAGCCGAGATAAAGCGGCAGCTTGTCCTGCGAGATGCCGCGGTGCGGTCGCAACCAGGAGCGGAGCAAGGACCAAAAGCCTTCCATGGTGTTCACATGGATTTCGCAGAAGCCGTCTCCGTCCTCATCACGGGCATACTCGCCGCGCCCATGGCAGACGGTCTTGTGCCCGTAGCCCCAGGCGGGCAGGCGGGCGTAGATGCTGTACTCGTCCGTGTGGACGAGGGTGCCCGGGGTGACAGCGGCGGTGATGATCGGCTTGATCGTCCTCTGCTGCACGTTGGCCAGCATGCGCAAGACCACCTGGCCACCGCGCTGGATCAAGCCAAGGATCGGTGGTTTGTCCTTCTCCAGCGTGCCGCGTCCCGGCGCGCCTGCCAGCTTGCGGCAGCGCCCGAGCCGCCCCTTTTGGCCACCGCCGCCGGCTGGCCCTTGTGCCCGGCCACGACGTAGACCTCATCGATTTCAACCTCGCCTTCGAGCGTCACCTCTGGCGCTTTGGCGACCAAGCCGCGGCGGAGCTGCTCCGTCATGGTTTGCACGTCCGAGCCATCGAGGCCCAGTTCCAACGCGATCTGCCGGTTCGAGAGGTTCAGCCCCATGAAGTAGAGGCATAGCACCCACACACGCAGTGGCTGGTGACGCCCGGCCAGCACCGTGCCGGTGAGGTCGTCGAAGCGGGACGGACACGCTTTGCACCGATAACGCTGCCGAGCCGGCTGCGTGTCGTCGCACCCGTCCCGGATGACCGAAGAACTATCGCAGGCGGGGCAGCGCACGCCCCCTGGCCAGCGATGCTGGCGCACAAAGGCGAAGCACTTGGCGTCGTCCATCAGGCCGGAAAGATTGATCAGGTCGGATGCGGCCATGGCAGAAGCTCCTCGCGCGAGCAGGCCACCTACTCCCGCTTTTGCTCACGCACCAGAGGCCCCCAGCCCCGCTTCCCGGTACTGGCCTCACCACCCCGGAACCCAATAAGAGCCTCTGGTGTTTGTGGCCGGAATAGCCGATGCCGTCTCCGCCTTTCTTCGCGACGGTGTTGGAGCCATCGCCATGCAGGACCCTGAGATCGAGGTGATGTTGCTCCGCCAGATGCCGCACGCTGGCGACGAACGCCTGATCGAGCGAGCCATCATCGGACCATTTGGCGAACGCTTTGTAGATGGTCGTGTAGTGGATTGCGGCGGTCCCGTCGCCTGCCTCGGGGACCGGAAGGCACTTCCATTGCATACCCGTATAGAGCACCCACAGGATCAAATTGAAGACGCGGTGATAACCCAGTTTGCATTTCGGCCCGCGCCTGGGCATCGAGAGGTGCGGGAAGATAAATGCGACGAACTCCGGCTCGGAGAGCTGAACCGGAATCGGTGTTGTGGCGGGGCTTTTTGTCATCTTGCTCATGCGGAAGTGGCTTCATGAGAAGCCTGAGCGATCCTCGCCGGAACGTCCAATTACCTAAAACATTACAGCAAGTTAAGAAAGGGTCAAAACTCGCAACCACCTAAAATGCGCGTGCGGCAACTCGTCCGCCAGGGCACGCCCGACGGTGGTCGGCACCAGGGCGTCCTCCGAGCCGGATAATACCAGCACAGGCATCGGCAGCGTGCCGAGATGGGTGGTGAGGTCGGTGCGCCCGGCGAGCGCCCGGGCCTGTGCCGCACCCGCCGCCCCGCCGACGCGCTGCGCCATGGCCCGGAAGCTGGTTGCCGCCGCTGTCGCCGTCTTATGGACGACGAGGCCGGCCAACATGTCGATCACCGCGTCCGGCGTCGCCTCCAACCCGCCGGGGAGGTCGGGCATGTCCGCAGCCTGTGCCGCCGGGTCGCAGCTCATGAGCCAAAGCGCGCTCACCCGCTCGGGCGCCGCCACCGCGACGGCCATGGCGACGTTGCCGCCGTATGAGGTGCCGACCAGAGCAAACTTCTCCGGCGCGCGGGCCAGGGGACCATCAGGAAGTGTGGGGTGTTCGCGTCCGAGTGGGCAGAAGAACGTTGAGGGAGGTTAGCTATCGGCAACCTTTCATTCGAACCACCCCACACTTCCTGATGGTCCCCGTGACGTTGAGCCCACGTGCGCGCAGTTCATGCACAAGCCATAACGTCATGGGGCCGGTCTCAACGCCGATCCTGGCCTCCTCTCCCGCGTGCCCTTTCACTGTCCGCTCGATCTGCCCGGGGTCCGTGGCGCACTGGCCGCGCCAGAGCCGGCGTCCTGTCTCGTCCACGACGCAGATCGCCGTCAACTTCTGCGACACATCCAAACCAACAAATCGGGTCATCGAACCACCTCCCATGGTGCGAACCACCGGGCGACAGCGCCCGGATCGCGGCATCATGGAGGACCTATGCCTCCGCCGCGATTACCCGATGTCCACACATGCAACATACTGGGGAATATCCCTTCTCAGCATCGGGCTCCCTGCCCTCCCCTAGTCCTTCGAGCGTCCTCGCGAGATCTTCGTCGAAAATAACGGCTCCGTAGCCTCGGCCAGTAAATTTGCCCGCCTGCGCCGAAGACTCCGCGCCTCGACACGAAGTTGGCGCAACCGGTTCTCAATGGCCATCAGCTCCGGATTGACCTTCGCCTTCGGGTCCTCAACCTTGACGGGCTCCAGGTCGATCACCCGCCGCTTGAAGTCAGAAATCTCGGACCGGCGCACATCGGGACGAAAGATCCGCGTCTCCTGTGCGTGATGAAACGCTTCCTCGTCCAGGGTCGTGAACTCGTACAAGACCGTATAGCTTTGCGGAACGACCTCTATCGCCAACGACCGTTGATCGACGAATTCGGCGACGCTCATCATTTTCGAGATGTTGCCGCGCGACCAACCGCGAAACACGTCCTTGCCCTCCCGGAGTCCCCGCTCGAACTCCTCGGCGGAAATGCGGTGCCGCAAATCGTTGAGCTGGCGACCAATCACGATCGCTGACTTGAGCATGCGTGCCGTCTCTTCCGACAAGACGCGATAAACCCGACGCACTGCCTCCGACTTCACCGGGTCGGCGAGGAACCCTGCCCCCCAGATGCGCTGGATCATCGGATCAACCACGGGATCGGCAAGCGCCCGCGCCTGGAAATCCGCGCGCAAAATGTTCGGTTCCGGCGCCTCCAATAGACCCAGCGCCGACCCAGACCCCTCTGGCTTCGATTGGCGCCTCATATCCAGACCCTCGCCATACTGGACGATTTCGGGCAGAGTCGAGCGACGACTGGCCATCAGGCGGCCTGCGACCGGCCGGCGAGGCCCAGCTCGTAACGCACGAAATTCCACAAAGCGCCGAAATCCTCGCATCCTGCCTCGCTTTTGTCGGACACCGTGAGGCCCCGCAGAAACTGGTCCGGTATCGCCTCCAGCTTTGGTATCTCAATCGGACAAACACGTCCGGCCGCCTGCATGCCGAACTTGGCTTTCTGAAAGGACCGCGTACGGCGATTCGCGGAATTCAACACAAACCAGCTTTTATTGCCTGCGACGTTCTTCCGAAACGGCACCACTTGATCCACGTCCATAGGCGAGGAACTCGTCGGGATCAGCACAAGATCAGCCAACTCACACAGCGAGATGACCGAATTGATTGCCTCGCCGACACCAGGAAGCGTGTCGACTACGACCAGGTCGCAACCGGTCATCGCCCGCAAACGACGGTAATCATGTACATTCAAAGAGGTAACAGGAACATTAACAAGATCAGCACCTTGTGGGGTGCTCCTCTGTTGCTCTCTGAAGGAACTCCACCGTTGTAGACTGTTCTGCGGGTCCATGCCGACACCAACAGCCACATAGCCGGCTTGGCGCGCCGAAACAAGAAGGCCCATGGTCAGCGTCGACTTACCCACTCCGCCTTTCGGCGCCGCGACCACAACCACCTTCGGCAAACTTGCACTCTGCTCGGCCGCCGGTCCGCCATCCACTGCGTTCGACATAACGCCCTCCTCGGTTAAACACACAATGAGTTGCGCCCATACGCCAAGCTAGGCGACAAAACGTGAACTCGGCCAGTGAGATTGTGTATACTACATTTCTGCAACACCGTTCATCGAACGAGCTATATTTCTATTATGCGCATCCAGAGCAGCTGTCGGAACGTCGCTGGGACATGGCATCAAGGACTGACCGACATCTTATGTGCCTTCATCCGCAGACGAATGGGAGTGGCTCGACGTCGCCCGTGAAGAACATACCAAATTTAGCAAGCGCACCCGCCACACTGCGACCAGCATACCGCCCATCGAAGTCGGGTAAGGACACCCCTTTACGAAATGGTCTGCCGCAGACCTCCGACTGCCAGGGGTGAGCCTGTTTCCCCGGGGAAAGAGGTCCAGCCCGCGACAGCATGTTGCACGGAGGTGGCCTGTGGCGCTGTAGGGTGGGCTGACGTAAGAAGCTTGCCCCTGACCTGACCCTGAACGCCCATTTTACCTTTCAAGCTGCACCAAGCCCACCGCCGGCATATCCCGCGCCAGAAGCACAGCGTCACCAACTCGGCCGCCTACGATGCGGCCCTGCGCCAGCGCAGGAACCTCACGATCTGGTTTACGGGGCGTTGGTGCACTTCGATGGTCTGAATGAGGGTAGGATGCTCTTCCCTCTCTTTGGTCCTGACCGCACCGATGCCGCACAAGCACAACGCCGACCGCCGTCACCACATCCCGAAGATGTTGTTCAATGTGCAGAACTGGCCGGCCTATGAAGCAGGCCTGCGCCGGCGCGGCAGCCTCACGTTGTGGATCGAGGACGCCGCTCTGGACTGCTGGCAGACCTTTGGGCCAAGTGGTCAGGCCCGGTTCAAGGACGCAGCCATCCAG
>JANXVC010000015.1 GCA_025351925.1 Rhodospirillales bacterium
GCTGTCCAATACCCGCCGCACCTCGGCCCTGAGCGCCGGCAGCACGTCGGTGACGAACCAGGGATTGCGGGTCTCCCAGACGCCGGTGCGCCAGCTCGGGTGCGGCAGCGGAAAGTAGCGCGGCAGGTATTTGCGGAAATCCCGCACCCGGTCGGTCATCAGCCCCGGCCCCAGTGCGTCGGCCTGCGAGTAGCTGCCGACCAGCAGCGTCAGCCGCAGCGACGGCATCGCGTCCAGCAGGCGGCGGCGCCAAAGCGGCGCGCACTCCGGACGCGGCGGCCGGTCGCCGCCCTGCGGCAGGCGGCCCGGGTAGCACAGCCCCATCGGCAGGATGGCGATGCGCGCCGTGTCGTAGAACTCGTCCGGCGTCATGCCGAGCCAGGTGCGCAGCCGCACCCCCGAGGCGTCGGTCCACGGCGTGCCGCTCACATGCACCTTAGTGCCGGGCGCCTGGCTCGCGATCAGGATGGTGGCGGTCGTAGAAACGCGCAGGATGGGCCGGGGTCCCAGCGGCAGCACATGCGCGCAGTTGGTGCAGGCGCGGACCTGGGTCGCGAGTTCATCGAGTGTCATCATCGCATCTATATAGAGAGGGGCGGCTGCTTCTCACGCGCTGCCGCTAACGCCAGGCCATACTCGACCTCGGGGGTATAAACCGCCTGCTCCTTGCCCAGCCGCGAGCTGAACAGGGTAAAATGCTCGACCAGCACCGGCTGGCTGCGGAACAGGTTATGCCCGGCGACCCAGCCGGCGATCTTCGCCTCCGGCACGCCGTCCATCCGCGCCAGCGTCACGTGCGGGGTGAACCGCCGCCGCTCCCGCTCCAGCCCAGCGCGCTGCAGGGCGGTCTCGATCTTGCTTTGCAAATGATCGAGCTGCGGGTTGCGCTCCACCCCGGCCCACAAGCTGTTGACCCGCCCGCCCTTCTCGAAGGTGCCGATGCCCGCCAGCTGCAGCGTGAACCCCGGCGCGCGCAGCCCCGCCAGCGCCAGGTCCACCTCCTCGGCGCGGTAGCCCGGCAGCTCGCCGATGAAGCGCAGCGTGACGTGGTAGTTCTCTGGCGCCACCCAGCGCGCGCCGGGCAGCCCGCCCGCCATCCAGGACAGCCGCTCCCGCAGCGAATGCGGCAGGTCGAGCGCGACAAACAGCCGCATCACGGCACCCGGCTGGCCGCGGCCACGAGCCGCTCCATCATCGGCAGCAGCCGCGCGACCTCCCGGCGCACGCCTTCGGGGTTGGGATGAATGTGGTCGCCCTGGTTCAGCGTCGGGTCGCCGGCGATGCCTTCCAAGAAAAACGGATCGAACAACAGGCCGGGCCGCTGCCCGAGTCGCGTGAACACCGCCTTGAACGCATCGCCGTACTCCGGACCAAGATTAGGCGCTGCCAGCATGCCGGACAGCAGCACGGGAATACCGCGCGCCGCCAGCGCTTCCAGGATCGCGGCGAGGTTAGCCTCAGTCCCCGCAGGGTCCAGCCCGCGCAGGCCGTCATTGGCGCCCAATTCGATCAAAGCTGCGTCGGCGCCGTCCGTCAGCGCCCAGTCGAGCCGCGCCCGCCCGCCAGCCGTGGTGTCGCCAGAAACGGCAGCGTCCACCAGCGTGACGTCCAGCCCGCGTGAGCGCAGCGCCGCTTGCATCACCGCCTGAAACCCTTCCGGCTGCGCCAGGCCGTACCCCGCCGTCAGGCTGTCGCCGAGCACAAGAATGCGGATCGTGCGGGCCTGCGCCGGTGCTCCGGTCAAAAAAACCAGCATCGCGAGCACAACGACGTTGGTCAGCCAGCGACGCGGGCCATATGGCGGTGTCATGGACATATCGATGGCTCACCCTGCCTCTGCGCCCCTGGTGCGGGTGCGGGACCTGCGGCTGACCGTGCCCTCGACGGCCGGGCCGGTCAATATTCTGGGTGGACCCAACCACGCGATTGGTCTCGATATTGAGGCCGGTGAGGCCGTGGGCCTCGTTGGGCCCTCCGGCTCCGGCAAAACCAGCCTGCTTATGGTGCTGGCCGGGCTGGAGCAGGCGACCAGCGGCAGCGTGCTGGTGGCGGGCCAGGAGCTCACGCGACTCGACGAGGACGCGCTGGCCCGCTTCCGCCGCGACAACATCGGCATCGTGTTCCAGTCGTTCCACCTGATCCCGACCATGACGGCGCTGGAGAACGTTTCGGTGCCGCTCGAGCTGGCCGGGGTGCGGGACGCCGAGGCGCGCGCCGCCAAAAGCCTGGCGTCGGTGGGACTAGCGCATCGTCTGACGCATCTGCCGGGTCAGCTTTCCGGCGGCGAGCAGCAGCGCGTGGCGCTGGCCCGCGCTTTCGCGCCGGGTCCGCGCCTGCTGCTGGCGGACGAGCCGACCGGCAACCTCGACGTGGCGACCGGGCGGTCGGTGATGGACCTGCTGTTTGGCATGCAGGCCAATGCCGGCACCACCCTGCTGCTGATCACCCATGACCCGGCGCTCGCCGACCGTTGCGACCGCCGCATCCGCATCGCCGACGGCCGCGTGGGCGTGCCCGCTTGATCGCGCTGCGGTTTGCCCGGCGCGAACTGCGCGGCGGCGTGCGTGGCCTGCGCATCGTGCTGGCCTGCCTGGCGCTCGGCGTCGGCGCCATCGCGGCCGTCGGCAGCCTGCGCGAGGGCATCGAGCGCGGCCTCTCGACCGAGGGCCGCCGCATCCTGGGCGGCGACCTCGAAATCCAGTCCGGCGCCCAAGGCTTGCCCGACGGTTTACGAGACTGGTTGCGTGCCCGCGGCGGCCAAATCTCGGACATCGTCCAGATGCGCTCGATGCTGGTCGCCTCGGGCCCAGGCGGCGCAACCGGTGAGCGCCAGCTTGTCGAGCTGAAGGCGGTCGATGGCACCTATCCCTTGGTCGGCAGCGCCGCGGTCTCCTCCGGTACTTTGCAGGATGCCTTGGCCGAGCGGGACGGGGTTGCCGGCCTTGTTGCCGAGCAGGTCGTACTGGACCGGCTCGGCGTGCAGCCCGGCGCGATGGTGCGTGTGGGCCGCAGCACGCTGCAGCTGCGCGGCGTGCTGGTCACCGAGCCTGATCGGGTCGCAACGCCCACCATCCTTGGCCCGCGGGCGATGATCGCCGCTGCAGCGCTGCCGGCGACCGAGCTGGTGCAGCCGGGTTCGCTGCTGAACTATGACCTGCGCGTCGTGCTGCCGCCCGGCACCGACCCGGTTGCCACCGCCGCAGCGCTCCGGACGACCTTCCCCGACCAGGGCTGGCGCATTCGCAATGCGTCGGAAGCTGCGCCGGGCGTCGCGCGCTTCATCGACCAGACCAGCCTGTTCATGACGCTGGTCGGCCTGACGGCGCTGCTGGTCGGCGGCATCGGCGTCGCAACGGGCGTGCGGGCGTGGCTGGAGGCGCGGGCGCGCACCATCGCGACGCTGCGCTGCCTGGGTGCGTCCACCCGGACCATTTTCACCGTGTTCCTGATCCAAATTCTGGCGCTGTCCGCCGTCGGCGTCCTGATCGGCGTGGCCGTCGGCGCCGTGCTGCCGGTCGTCGCGGTGCAGCTGCTTGGCGACGCGCTGCCGGTGCCGCCGCAGGCCGGGCTGTATCCGCGCTCCCTGGCCTTGGCGGCAGCATATGGCCTGCTGACCGCCGGCGCTTTTTCGTTGTGGCCGCTGGCCCGGGCGTCGCAAATACCCGGCGCGGCGCTGTTCCGCGACGCCCTGCTGCCGGTGCACATGCGGGCCCGGCCTTGGCTGCTGCTGACCCAGGGCGCGCTCATCGCAGCCTTGGTCGGGCTGACCGTTGCGGCCTCCCCGGAACGCGGGTTTGCATTGTGGTTCTGCGGCGGCGCTTTGGCGACCTTGCTGCTGTTCCGCATCGGCGGCAGCGCGCTGATGGCCCTCGCACGCCGTGCGCCAAAACTATCGGCGCCCTGGGCGCGGCTCGGCATCGCCAATCTCTATCGACCCGGCGCCGCTACCCCATTGATGCTGGTCTCGCTCGGCCTGGGCCTCTCTACCCTGGCCGCGGTCGCGCTGATCCAAGGCAACATCCGTAACCAGGTGCTGGAGCAATTGCCGGCCAACGCGCCGACCTTCTATTTCATCGACATCCAGAACGACCAGCTCGACCGCTTCCAGCAGGTGCTGCATGCCCAGCCCGGCGTCGGCGACATCGCCGAGGTGCCGAGCCTGCGCGCCCGGCTGATCGCCGTGAACGGCGTGCCGGCCGAGCAGGTCCACGCGACGCCCGACACGCAATGGGCGCTGCGTGGCGACCGCGGCCTAACCTATAGCCGCACGGTCCCCGAAGGCTCGCGCCTGGTCGCCGGCGAGTGGTGGCCGACCGACTACGCCGGGCCGCCGCTGGTGTCGTTCGACGCTGGGTTGGCGCATGGCTGGGGCGTCGGCATCGGCGATATGCTGCGGGTGAACGTGCTGGGCCGCGACATCGACCTGCGCATCGCCAACCTGCGGGATATCGCCTGGCGGTCGCTGTCGATCAACTTCACAATGGTCGCCTCGCCGGGGCTGCTGGAGCAGGCGCCGCACACGCACATCGCGACGGTCCGGGCGGCGGCGGCGAATGAGAGCGCCATCCTGCGCGCAGTGACCAACGCGCTGCCGAACGTCTCGGGCATCCGGGTCGCCGATGTGCTGGGCGCTGTGGCGTCGCTCGTGGGCAAGATCGCGGCGGCGCTGGCGGCGACTGGATCAGTTACGCTGGCGTCCGGCGCGCTGGTGCTGATGGGTGCAGTGGCAGCCGGGCAGCGGCGGCGCATGGCAGAGGCGGTGGTGCTGAAGACGCTCGGCGCCACGCGGCGGCAGATTCGGTCGGCGTGGCTGGTAGAGTTCGGCGTGATCGGCGCTACGGCTGGGCTGATCGCGGCGATGGTTGGGACCTTGGCGAGTTGGGGGGTCGTGCGCTTCCTGATGCGGGCGGACTGGGTCTTCCTGCCGGGTATCCTGGCTGCGACGATTCTGGGATGTGTCGCGCTGATGCTGGCTTTCGGGTATGCTGGAACGGCGTCTGCACTACGGGCCCGGGCTGCGCCGTTTTTGCGAAACGAGTAACACGCCACATAAAATACCGAACTCTCGATTCCGCTTGATCCAGAATTGGTTTCAACCAACATACGCGGCACGGGCAGTCACGCCCAATTGAGGAAAGAGGAATATGGCTTTCATCCCCGACTCTCGAACCTACGCGCCCAGCGCGGCCGCGGATACCGCGGTACTCGACGCCGGGCTGCGCGCTTACATGCTGCGCGTTTACAACTGGATGTCCTCGGGCCTGCTGCTGACCGGTATCGTTGCCTACGGTATCGCGAATACCAGCCTTCATGAGCTGTTTTATCGTGAGGTGATGACGCAGCGCGGCTACCTGGTGCCGCAGCCGACCATCTTGGGCTTCGCAGTCATGTTCGCGCCGCTCGTGTTTGTTATGGTGCTGAGCTTTGGCGTAAACCGGCTATCCCGTTCAGCGACGCAGGCGCTGTTTTGGGCTTTCGCTGCAGTGATGGGTGCATCGCTGGCCAATATTTTTGTTATTTACACAGGTGCCAGTATTGGGAGCGTGTTCTTCGTCACGGCTGGCACGTTCGCCGCGACGAGTTTATACGGCTATGCAACGCGATCCGACCTGACCAAGATGGGCAGCTTTCTGTTCATGGGCCTGATCGGCATCATCATCGCGTCGCTGGTCAACATGTTCATCGGCAGCACGATGCTGCAGTTCGCCATCAGCGTCATCGGCGTCCTGGTCTTCGTCGGCCTGACCGCCTACGATACTCAGCGGATTAAGAATGACTACCAGCAATATGCCTACGCCGAGGGCACGGACGGCGCCGCCAAGCGCAGCGTGTTCGACGCACTGAGCCTGTATCTGAACTTCATCAACCTGTTCATGATCATGCTGCAGCTGTTTGGCAACCGCAACAGCAACAACTAAGGCGTCCTGCCAACAATAAAGGCCCGGAGGAGCAGTCCTCCGGGCCTTTTCTTTTTGCGGCTGTCAGGTGGTAAGCGCCGGCCTACTCCGCGTCAGCGTTTACCTCAGCGTCGATATCAGCTTCCCCCTCTACTTCAACCTCGGCGCCATCTGCATCGACCTCAACGGCCGCGCCCTTCACGATAGCCTTCAGCTTCTCGGAAAGCTTCAGCGACGCGGTGGCCTTGTCGGTGCCGTCCAGCGCGCCCATCTCGGCCGCCAGCCGGTCCATCGCCGCTTCATAGATCTGCCGCTCGCTGAAGCTCTGGTCTGGCTGCCCGGCGTTGCGGTGCAGATCGCGTACTACCTCGGCAATCTGCAGCGGATCACCCGAGTTGATCTTCTGCTCGTATTCCTGTGCCCGGCGCGACCACATCGTACGCTTGATTCGAGCCCGGCCCTTGAGCAGATCGAGCGCCTTGTCGAACAACTCTCGCGTCGCAAGCTTGCGCAGGCCCGCGGTCCGCGCTTTGGCAACCGGAACCCGCAGCGTCATACGGTTCTCTTCGAAGGTGATGTGAATGAGTTCCAGCTTGTGGCCGGCAATCTCCTCGGTCGCGATCCGTTCAACCTTGCCGACGCCGTGGGTCGGATAGACGACGTAGTCCCCCTCGGCAAAATCCTCCTTGGCGGCCATGGCGCGCGGGACGATCTGCGGACGGCCGTGCATGCCGGGCATATGGCCAGGCATCTTCGGCGGCGAGCGGAACGGTGGTTCGACAATCTCGGGCGTCGCCTTTGCCGCGGCGGGGAGCGCCTCAGGCGTCTCGCCGACCGCAGCGGTCTCCGTCGCGATCTGATCATCTGGCACGGCGGCATCCCGTTCGTGGGTTGCGTCTTTAGCGGTTGCGGGCTTGGTCGGCACCGTAAAATACTCCTGGCCCGCGAAGCTGCAGGCATATACTGAATGGACTGTGCAACGGCCGTCGGTCGGCCCGCATCATGGGCCGTGCTGATCAAACGCATCTGACCGCCGGTCAATATTTCATAGCACAATTTTCAGCGGCCGTCACCGCAGCATATGGAGCGCCCGGCGATGCCGCTCCAATCAGGGTTTGCCCGGCATCGCAGAAAATAGCGCCTCCTTGCCCGGCTTGTCCTTCCACTCATCCGCGTCCGCCGGCGGCTCGCCTTTGCGCACGATATTCGGCCACTCAAGCGAAAAGCTGCGGTTACGCTCGGCCCAGGCCGCCGCGCGGTCGTCGCTATCCGGCACGATCGCCTCCGCCGGGCATTCAGGCTCGCACACGCCGCAATCGATGCACTCGTCGGGATGAATCATCAGCATATTTTCGCCGACGTAGAAGCAGTCCACCGGACAGACCTCCACGCAATCCATGTATTTGCATTTAATGCAATTTTCGGTGACCACGTAGGTCATCGCCAGCCCCTTCCAATCCCGAGACGCCACTGCCCGGGGTCCCGCCGTTAAGTGGGGCGATATGCGGACCTTTCACCCTGGGCGCAAGCGGCTCCGGAACATATCCCAGAACAACTTAGGCTCCGTCGGCAATCTCCTCGTACAAGACTTGTGCTTCCGGCGCCGGGCCGCGTCGGGCTGCCAGCGCCAGCACGCGGACGACCCGGACATCCTGGCGCAGCGGCAGGGTTAGGATGTCGCCGGGCCGCAGCCGGGCGTGCGGCTTGTCCGTCACCTGTCGGTTGATCCGCACCAGGCCGCCCGCGACAAGGCGCGCGCAGTCAGATCGCGCCTTCATAAAACGGGCGCACCACAGCCACTTGTCGAGCCGCTGCCAAGCCCGGTCCTCCCCAGCCGTATCGCTCAACGCCGCAACGCCACCAATGCCGCAAACGGCCCATCGGCCACGCTTGGGGCAGGGGGGAGGGCAGCCGGGGCCGTTAAGTCGCGGCGTCGTCCTGGCAGCATCATCGGCGGTGAGGGCGGACCATATTCGTCTGCCGCCAGCCCGGCGCCCGGCGCCAGCCGCACGCCCAACGCCCGCAACGCGGCCGGCACAGCGTCGGCCCGGACCCCCAGGCGGGACGCCAACCCATCGGGGACCACAGCCGCCCGGGTCCGTGTCGCATAGGCAAGCTCGGCCGCGATCCGCTCCGCCACGTCCAGGCGCAGCAGCACCAGGCCAGCCGGCAGCCAACCCATCGCCGCGGCAAAGCCCGCCGGCCACTCCGGCGGCGGCACCGACACCAGCCCCGGCGGCGGCAATGCCGGGGTCCCGACCCGCGCCCGGATCGCCCACAGCGTCGCGCGGGTCGCCTGCGCCCGCGGCTTCAGCATCGCTGGCAGGAATAGCGCAAACCGCCCGGCGCGCACGCCCAACGCCTTTAGCCGGCCGCGCAACGCTGGCGCGATGTCGTGCTCGGTGTAGCCCGGCACGACGCCGCCGGCCTCGACGATCCGGTGCAGCGGCCCGCGCAGCGCCGAGTCCTGCCCCGCCGCCGCCTCAGCAGCGAACAGCGGCGCCAGGTCGCGGGCGATGAAGCCGGTCACCCAGCGGACCAGCCGTAACCGCACCCGTTCCCGCTGAGGCCCGTCCAGGAACTCGCTGTCCAGCACCTCGACCAACGGGCGGAGCAGGCTGGTGCCAGGACGTAGGCGCGCGACCGACACGCCGTTCCAAGCGAGCTTATGGTCAGGCGACAGCGACAGGGTGGCATCGTCCGCCGCTTCCAGCTCAGCGACCTGGCGCGGCATCCACTCGCGCAGCGCCCGGCGGGCGGCGCGCAGCACCAAGCGCTTCTCCTGCCCTTCCGCCAACGGGTCCGGCAGGAAGGTAAAGCCGCCGACATGGCCGACCGAGTGCCCCTCGACCACGACCTCGCCCCGCGCGGTCACGGCGGACAGCAGCTCCTCGCCGTCGATCTCCTCCAGCCGGCGCATCAGGTGGGCGGCGCGGCGGTCCACGAACCGCGTCGTCAGCCGCTCGTGCAGCGCGTCCGACAGCAGGTCCTCGACCTCCCGCGTGCGGGCCTGCCAGGTGGGCGCGTCGCGCACCCAGTCAGACCGGGCGGCGATATAGGCCCAGATGCGCACCCCCGACAGCCGCTGCATCAGCGTGTCGATATCGCCCTCGGTGCGGGCCAGCCCAGCGATGCCGCTCTCCAGCCAGTCGGTCGGGATCGTGCCCTCCCGGGCAAGATGGCCGAAGATGCGGGCGCACAGACGGGTATGGGTGTCGTCCGCCAGTTTGCGGAAGTCGGGAATCTGGCAGGTCTCCCACAGCAGCCGCACCATGCGCCGGCCACGCGCCATGGCGCGGACGTCATCCTCACGCGACAATGCCTCCAAGGTCTCGAGATCCGTCGCATCGGGCCCGCGCACCAGGCCAGGGCGCGGCGGCGGCGCGGTCAACGTGGCGAGCAATGTATCCAGCGTCGTGAAATCCAGCGCGGCGTTGCGGAAATACAGCTGCTCCAGCGGCTCGAACTCGTGGCCCTCCACCGCGCGGACCAGGTCGTCGTCGAGCGGCGGACAGGTCGCGGTGGTGCCGAACGTGCCGTCCCGCATGCCACGCCCAGCGCGCCCGGCGATCTGCGCGATCTCCGACGCGGTCAGCCGGCGCGGCCGGTGGCCGTCGAACTTGCTCAGTCGGGCGAACGCGACGTGGTCCACGTCCATGTTCAGCCCCATGCCGATCGCGTCGGTGGCAACCAGGAAATCCACCTCCTTGTTCTGATAGAGCTGTACTTGTGCGTTGCGGGTGCGGGGCGACAGCCGACCCATCACCACGGCGCAGCCGCCACGGCGCCGGCGGATCAGCTCGGCGATCGCATAGACCTCCCCCGCGCTGAAGGCGACGACGGCGCTGCGCGGCGGCAGGCGCACCAGCTTGGCAGGGCCGGCATAGGTCAGTTGCGACAGACGGGGCCGGGTCTCGATCTCGGCCTGCGGCACGAGGCGCTGCAGCAGAGGGCGGATGGTCTCGGCGCCCAAGAACATGGTCTCCACCAAGCCGCGGGCGTGCAGCAGGCGCTCGGTGAACACATGGCCGCGGTCGGGATCGGCGCAAAGCTGAATCTCGTCCACGGCGACGAATTCAGCGGCGCGGTCGAGCGGCATGGCCTCGACGGTGCAGGAATACCAGCGCGCGCCGGGCGGCACGATCTTTTCTTCGCCGGTGATGAGCGCCACGAACTTGGCGCCTTTCCTCGCCACCATGCGGTCGTAGTTCTCGCGCGCGAGCAGGCGCAGCGGGAAGCCGATGATCCCCGAGGAGTGCGCGAGCAGGCGCTCGATGGCAAGATGGGTCTTACCGGTGTTGGTGGGCCCGAGGACCGCCTTGACCCGGGAGGGGAAGCCCGACATTCGGGAATGGTTGGGCCTCTGCGAATAGATTGCAAGCTGGCCTGTCATTCACCGTGCGCGGATCGCTCTGGCGCTGGCTTGCCCATCCCTGTAGCGACGCGACATATCAGCCGAGATTGCTGCGAATCGGCGCGTAGCCGGAGGAGTGAGGGATGCTCGACCGCGACCTGGATTGCCTCGCCGACCCCGCTTCCGCCGACGTGGCGCCGCTTTCAGTGTGGTCCGTGCGACCGGATGGCCTGGTCGCGGCGCTGGCGGTGCTGGATCCGGCACAGGCGGCGTTCGTGCGGGCTAGCGGGTTTGCGGCCACGCCGGGTCAGCTTGCGTTGCTGCCCGGGCACGACGGAATCGCGGGCGCCCTGCTGGGTCTTGGCGAGGACCGGACGCCGTTCGCGCATGGCGGCCTGCCGGCGGCGTTGCCGAAGAATACAATCGCTCGACTGGAGCCCGGCGACTTTGAGATGGACGCGGCGGCGCTGGGTTTCTGCCTGGGGGCCTACCAATACGCGGCCCATGCGGCGCCCCAGCGCTCCATGTCCAAGCTTTTGGCGCCGGGCGGCACCGACGCTGCGCGTTCGGCCGCCCGTGCAACCTGGCTCGTGCGGGATTTGATTAATATGCCAGCCAATCACCTCGGTCCCGCAGAGCTCGCCGACGCGACGCGTGCTTTGGGCGCGGCCTTCGGTGCGGCGGTGCAGGTCGTGGACGGCGAGCGGCTTGCGGCGGAGTATCCGGCCCTCGCCGCGGTGGGACGCGGGTCGGCCCGTGCGCCGCTGATGGCAAGCTTCACATGGCGGGGTAGCGCCGCCGGGCCGGATGCGCCGCTGGTTTCGCTGTGCGGCAAGGGGGTGTGCTTCGACAGCGGGGGCTACGACCTGAAGCCGTCCGCCGGCATGCTGCGCATGAAAAAGGATATGGGCGGGGCGGCGCTGATGCTCGGTCTGGCGCGGATGGTGATGCAGGCGGATTTGCCGCTGCGGCTGGCCGTGCGCATCGGCTGCGTCGAGAACATGGTGTCGGGCGCAGCGATGCGGCCGCTCGATGTGCTGCGCACCCGGCGCGGGCTGACCGTCGAGGTCGGCAACACCGACGCGGAGGGCCGACTAGTGCTCTGCGATCTGCTGGCCGAGGCGTCGGACGAGCATCCCGCCCTGCTGCTCGACGCGGCGACTCTGACCGGGGCGGCCCGGGCGGCGCTGGGCCCCGACCTTCCAGCGTTGTTCGCACCGCACACCGTCGAGGGCGACCGTCTGGCCGAGACCTTGCTGACGGAGGGCGCGGCCTGCGCCGATCCGTTATGGCGGCTGCCGCTTTGGCCGGGCTACGACGCCTGGCTTGGCAGTCCCATTGCGGACTTGAGCAATGTGTCCACTAAACCCACGGCGGGCGCGATCACGGCTGCGCTGTTTCTGCAGCGGTTCGTTGCGCCGGGAACGGCTTGGGCGCATCTCGACACGTATGCCTGGAATGATCAAACGCGACCCGGCCGGCCGGAGGGCGGGGAGGCTTTGGGTCTCCGCGCGCTGTTTTTGACGGTTAAAACATTAAATGATGTTAACAAAGCCGAGTAAATGGGCGAATGACTGTCCTGTGATCGTTTTAAGCGCGGGAATTGTTGCACACCACTGTTAACGATCCGTAGTGTCACCAATTGAAATCGAATCGGTGAGCGTCGGCATACCGAAACGTCATTTTTCCGACGAATGTTGCTTGGGCGAGGAAAAGCCCCGTTACAAGAAAGGACTCAAGCCGTGGCAGCCAATCAATCTACCGACCAGTCCGTCGGCATCCTTCGCGACACCATCGTTGCTCTTGTGCGGCGAGATGGCCCTGATCTGTCGGCGCGACAGCTTGGGGTTTTCCTGACCTGCTATTTGCAGGACGGCGCCCATACCGTGCGCGGCCTGGCGTCGGACCTGAATGTGTCCAAGCCGGCGATCACCCGCGCGCTCGACCGGCTCGGCGAACTCGACCTGGCTCGACGCAAGGTTGACCCGATGGACCGCCGTAGCGTTCTCGTGCAGCGGACACTTAAGGGACAAGCGTTCCTGCGCGACCTGCGCGGCATCATGGTCGAGGCGACAGCCAGCGCCAAGAAGCCTGCAGCAGCCAGCGGCAGTGCCTCACACGAGTCGTCACGTAAGATTCAAGCCGTCTAATCGTCATCGCTTTTGTAGCTTTGTCGGACCGACGTGGAAAGAGCGGCATAGCCTAGCCGCCCTTGACACCCCCCGCGGTCAGTCCGGCGACGATTTCTTTCTGCATCAACAATGTCAGCAGTAAGACTGGCAAAGTAACCATTAAAGCTGCTGCCGCCAGCGGGCCCCAACTCACCTGCTCGAACGTCAAAACATTATAGACTGCGACGGGCAGCGTCCTAGTCTCACGGCCGGCAAGCACGATGCCAAAAATAAAGTTATTCCAACTAAAGATGAAGGCTAGGATCGTTGCAACGGTGATGCCGGGCCGAGCCAATGGCATCGCCACATAGCGGAAGGCCTGCCAAATGGTTGCACCATCAACCAGGGCAGCCTCCTCCAGTTCGGGCGGCAGACCCTCGAAAAAGCCGATCATGATCCAGACGACAATCGGTACTGTGATGACCAGATGCGTGATCACGATCGGCAAAAGCGTTCCGGTGATTTCGAGCCATTGAAATAGCAGGAACAACGGAATCAGATAGGACAGGCCCGGCGTGATGCGGGCAATTAGGATCAGCAACGCCGCCCGGGTTGCCTTCGCCTTTGCAATGCCATATCCCGCCGGCACCCCGATCAGCAGCGCTGCCCCTGTGCCGCTAAACGACACGATGATCGAGTTCAGGGTGTATTGCAGGAAGTCGTTCTTGCGGAAAACTTCGGCAAAATTGGCGAGCGTCGGCGGCTGCGGAATAAACACCGGCGGGAAAGCCGTGTTGTCCACCTCGGTTTTTAGCGATAGCGACAGCATCCATAAAAATACCAGCAGGGCCGGCGAGACCAGCACGCAAACGCAGGCATAAAGCCCCATGCGCCCGAACACCCGGCGCATCCGGCGCTTTACTGGCGTTGATCGCCGCCGCGAGATCGGCACTGTGCTCATGATAGCGCATCTCGCTGGCGGAAGTGCAGCAGGAGCATCGTGACTAGAAGGATCAAAATAAAGAATACCACGACGATGGCGGAAGCATAGCCCATGTCGTAGAAGCTGAACGCCTGTAGGTAGAGTAGAATGTTCAGCGTTTCGCTTGCGGTGCCGGGGCCGCCGTTGCTGATGACGAAGATCGTGTCGAACGCCTTCAGCGCGTCGATCCCGCGGATCACCGCCGCCACCATGATAAACGGCCAAACCAGCGGCAGCGTCACATGCCGGAATATCTGCCACAAGTTGGCGCCGTCCAGCACGGCGGCCTCATAGGGGTCGGTCGGCAGGCTGGCGAGGCCGCCCAGCACGATCAGCATCACCAGCGGCGTCCACTGCCAGGTCTCGACCATCACCAGCGTCGGAATCACCGTGCCGCTCTCATAGACCCAGGCGCTGGGTGGCAGCCCCATGCTGGTCAGGAGATAGTTGAGCACCCCGAGCTGCGGATGGAACATCATGGTCCAGACCAGCGCGATGGCGACCGGCGTCGCCATCATCGGCATGATGAACAACGTGCGCGCCAGGCCGCGGCCGGGGAAATTGCGATGGAACACCACGGCGGCGGCCACCCCGAGGACCATCGGCAAAACCACCGACAGCGCGGTGAAATACAGTGTCCGCAGCACGGCCCAGCCGAACCGCTCGTCGGCCAGCATCCGGCCGTAGTTGTGCAGCCCGATGAAGGTTCGGTCGCCGCCGATGTGCCAATCGTGCACTGACATGAACAGCGTGAACAGCCAGGGAAACAGGATGACGGCGAACACGACGACACCGGCCGGCACGATGAAGGGCCAGTATTGCCGGGCGTAGTTACGGCGCCGTGCCGGCTTCGCGACCGCCCGTGTCCCGGCGCTCAGCGTCGTTCCCATGCTTCCTCCCATGCGCCGCAGGTCGGGCCTGGGGCATTCCGGTCAGACTACACCGCGTCCCCCTGCACAACGGAAGCATTTAGATTCAGGGAACCGGCAGGTTGGTGACGCCGCAAAGGCTGACCCGTCGCTTCTCGTTCGCCTCGCCGTTGGCATATACGATCCGCATGTCATAGAGACATTGCCCGCTCGGCAGCCGCACGACGCGCGTGGCGCCGGGGGCCACGGTGTCGCCGCCCAGCCGATCCTCACCCCAGTCATCTGCGCCGGGAAGGCTGGCATACAGCTCGTTGACCGCGCTGCGTCCGCGGTTGACCAGGCGGAATGACGGATCGTTGGTCGCCGGTTGCCGGCCGCCCGGCGTCGTGGTGCGGCTGCCCGTTGCCGGAAAGAATACGTTGTCCACGCTGCAGGTATTGAGGCCCCGCCGTTCCTCGGACTGACCGTTCGCATACACGACGCGGACGTCATAGACGCAATTACCATCGGCCGGCAGGCGAATTGGGCCGGCCTGACCCGGCGGGATCGAGCGGTTGCCGAGCCGGTCCCGGCCCCACGTCGTCGCACCGGCTGTGGTGGCGTAAACCTCGTTGATGGCGTTGGCCGTGCGGTTCACGATGTTGAAGGATGGATTCGGCGACTGTGCCTTGGCTGGGGCAATCGCAAACCCGGTGAGGACGACGATAAGCCAGAAGCGTCGCAGCATAGTCGTTTGTCCTTTACCAGCGGCCCAGCGACGCCCGGCGTGCGCGAACGGCTACAAACGCCGCCCAGGCAAGCTGCGGTGGCAAAACCAGCAGCACCGGCACAGGCTTTGCCGATCCCTGCGCCGCGACGAACAGCCAGCAGCATAGCCCGCCCCACAGCACGAACCCCCAATGCAGCAGCGTGATCGCTGTCGCGTCCATGCCAGAGCGGTGCGCGACTTGATAGAGGTGGCTGCGATGCGCTTGGGTCAGGCGGTCTCCGGCCAGCGCCCGGCGCGTCAGCGTGAACGCGACGTCGAACAATACGCCGAACAGCAGCATCGG
>JANXVC010000084.1 GCA_025351925.1 Rhodospirillales bacterium
GCCCTCACAGCTGCTCGCGCAGCTGCGAACCGGCTGATCCCTCAGCGGACCTGGGCAGTTACTCTAAATGTTGATAAACCTGCAACGACGTTCTTCCACGAGGCTCTTTCTTGTGGCTCAGTAAGTAAAGCTGGGGCGTTAATGCAGAACGCGAGCGGAAGGACACATGGAATCGAGCTTCATTCCACTGTCTTGGATTCGGAGGCGTCCGTTCGCAAATAACCCCATTCTGGGTCGTTGTCCGCCGCTCTATTGCGGAAACCGAAATGATCGGGGTTTGGAGTGCCAGGTGATCCCATGCGGAACGTACCCCTGTGAACAATGTGGACACATCCGACCACTCGGCACCGCTACGGCAACAGACTGTCCTGGCTAAGTTCGGGGAGCTCGCGCTGCGATCCGATAGCCTGGACGAGATCCTGACCGAGGCCTGCCGCTTGGTCGGGGATGCCCCGGGAACCGATCTCGCCAAGGTCATGCACCTGCAAGAGGACGGGACTTCGTTGTCGGTGCGCGCGGGCGTGGGCTGGAGACCGGGCGTGGTGGGCGAGGTGATCCTCACGGCCGTGGGCGACAGCTCGGAGAGCCATGCGCTCAAGACCGGAGAGCCGATGATCTCTCCGGACATCGAGACGGAGACCCGGTTCAAGTATCCGCCGTTCCTGATTGAGAACGGCGTCAAGGCGGTGGCCAATGTCGTCATCATCGGCGGCCAAGGCCGGCCATGGCATTGTCAGGTTGATGGGCTGAGGGTGTTGATGACCTCAAACCGGCTTTGGCATTTATGCAGCATCAGCAACCGCGGTGACTTCGCGCCAGGTGCGGAAAGCGGCGTCGCGGGCGGTCCGGTGTTGGTCGGCGGCGAGGCGGTGACGGCGGAGCTGGAAGTGGTTGTGGATGCGGGCGTGGGCGGACAGGAACTGCTGGGCGTGGCGCGCCGACTTGAACCGCTGCATCTGCCGCTCTCGTCGTCGCGTCGGCTGGTGCGAAACCTCGGCCCGGTTGTTCAGGTATTTGCTTCGCCGATGCTTGACGTGGGGCAGGACCTTGCGTTTCGCCGCCGCGTAGCTCCGGAGCTTGTCGGTGACGATCACCCAAGGCGCGTATTGCAAGCCGCGCAGCAGCTTGCAAAGGAACCGCTTGGCCGCTTTGGCATTGCGCCGGCTCTGCACCAGGATTTCCAGCACGTGGCCGTTCTGATCCACCGCCCGCCAAAGGTAATGCGTCTTGCCCCGGATGCGTAGGAACACCTCATCAAGGTGCCATTTGTCGCCTGGCTGTGGACGGCGTCGCTTTAGTGTGTTGGCGAACTGCCGACCAAAGCGCGGGCCCCACTCGCGAATGCTCTTGTAACTGACCACGACGCCGCGAGCGGCCAGGATCGTCTCGACGTCACGCAGGCTCAGGCTGAAGCAGTGATACAGCCACACGGCATGCTGGATCACCTCGGCCGGGTAGCGGAAGCCGCGGTATGGATTGGATGCCGTCGCCATGGCGTCGAGCTTGCCATGGCTCGACCGGTGTCGCCAACCTGACAACACCGCTGCGTGAGGTCGGTAAACGCCTGACCGGAGTGGTGGGAGCGCGCGGCACCCTGGCGCGGCTAGGCGGCGACGAGTTTGGGGGTTTGACAGCAGCGGAACCGAAAGTGGACTGGACCCCTGAAGTGGGTTCTCCCGCACTTCGCGTGGATCATACCGCCATCAGAACGCGTCGGCGGAGCAGGTCGAAGCTGGCGTGACCATACATCTGGCGCTTGATGGTTTTCAGGCGGTTGACCTGTCCTTCGGTCTGCCCATTGCTCCAAGGGGTGGTGAGGGCAGCGCGTATTGCGTCGGCGTCTTGCTGCAGTCCGGCAGCAAACGTTTCCATGGTTTGCACGCCGCATTTGCTGGCCTCGACAAGCCAGGCGTCCAGTTCAGCACTGGCCGCTGCTGCGTCGGTTTGGTTGCCGATATTACACCCACGCACCAGGGCGGTGAATTTGCGGGCGAGCGCGGCCACGGTCGCGGCGTCCTGATCCTGTTCGACACG
>JANXVC010000508.1 GCA_025351925.1 Rhodospirillales bacterium
GCACGCCTTCGAGCAGGCGACGAGCTTCCGGGCCAAGCGCCCCGTGGTAACCCCCGCCTCTGGCAAGCTCGTCGGCGCGGCGGCGTAGCGAAGGACGGTTTCGCGCTCACCCCAGCGCCCGAGCGACGGCGACCAGAGCCGCGTCGGCGCCCCGTGCGCCGATGATGCTGAGCCCGACCGGCAGCCCGTCCACCAGGCCGCCCGGCAGGCTCACCTGCGGGTGCCCGGCCAGCCCGCCCTGCCCGCAAAGGCATGCAATACGCGCGCGGATCGGGTCGAGCACCGGCAGCGGCAGCCCGACCTTCGGCGCCGGGAACGGCGTGGTCGGCAGGCACAGGATGGTGCCGGACGGCAGCAGATAGGCCAGGCGCCCGCGCGCCTCCTGCCGCATCAGCTCGGCCCACTCGCAGTCTGCTGCCGGGGTCGCAGCGGCGGTCACCAGCCCGCGCGCCACGTTGAAGGCAAAGCGTGGGTTGTGCGTCTCGACCCAGGGCCGAAAGGTCTCCCACGCCTCGACCGGCTGCAGGGTGCGCTGCGCCCGCGCCCACACGGACAGGCCCGGCGGCGCCATGATCTCGTCCTGCGCCGCGCTAATCAGCCGTTCGAGCCGCGCCACCATCGGGGCCAGCGCCGCCGCCACGGCCGGGTCCGCGAAGCCGAACGCGTCGGTGGCGCGCAGCAGGCGGGTGGGCAGCGCGTCCGGGATTGCCTCGCCCAGCATGATGGCGGACACCTTTGCGAATGTCGCGCCGTCACGGGCGAACCAGCCGGTGGTGTCCGAACTCGGCGCCTGCGCCGCCATTCCGGTGACCGGCACCCGCCCAGGGGTGGGCCGAATGCCGAACAGGCCGCAGAAGCTCGCCGGCACCCGCACGGAACCGCCGGTGTCGGTGCCCAACGCCGTGTCGCACAGCCCGGCCGCGACCGCGGAGGCCGAGCCGGAGCTCGACCCGCCCGGCACCCGGCCCGGTGCGGCGGGGTTCACCGGCGTGCCGTCGAAGGCGTTCTCACCCAGGATGCCGAGCGAGACCTCGTCCGTCACCGTCTTGCCCACCAGCGTCGCCCCGGCATCCAGCAGAGTCTGCACCGCCCAGGCATGCCGCGTGGGCACCGGATGCACCCTCGGCCAGTCCGGGTTGCCGCCCCCGGTCGGATGTCCCGCTACGTCGAACAGGTCCTTTGCCGCGAAGGTCAGTCCCGCGAGCGGGCCGGACGCGGCGCCCGCGATGTGCAGCCGCGGGCCGGGGAGAAAGGCGGAGGTCTGGTCCATATTCCCAGCGTGCCGTCCAGGCCCTGGCCGCGCAAGGCTGCATGGCCAGAAGATTGCATGGAAGTCGGCATGATAATTCGCCGCCGCGCCCTCCTTGCTTCTGCCGCAGCCCTGGCGGCGCCTGCGCTCATTGCGCGCAGCTCCCTGGGCCAAGCCCTGCGCAAGGTAAAGCTGGGCTCGGCATTCACCACCACGACCAATGCCATATCCCTCATGCCCAACCTGCTGCGGCCTGAGGGCATCGACGCCGAAATCATCACCTTCGCGAGCCTCGTGCAGCGCATGCACGCGGTGGCGTCCGGCACCGTGGATGTCGGCAATGGCGGGCTGTCGGCGACGATGCAGGTCGCGACCAAGGGCTTTCCCATGTCGGTGCTGGCGAACGGCTGCGACGGCGGCTGGATGCTGCTGGCCCGGCCGGGCATCACGAGTTTCCAGCAGCTCCGCGGCAAGAAGATCGGCGTGCAGAACGGCTCGATCGCCCTGGTGAGCCTGAACTGGAAACTGCGGCACGAGGGCATCGCCGATCAGGTCGAGCTGCTGTTCCTGGACAACCAGGACCAGCCGGTGCCGCTGGCGCGCGGCGACGTGGACGCGATCTGCTGCTTTGAGCCGTATGCGACGTTTGCCGAGCTGAGCGGGTTCGGCCGGAAGCTGTGGGTCCCGTACGACACGTCGATGGGCAAGACCAACCTCGGCTTCGTCGCCAGCGCCGCGTTTATCCAGAAAGAGCCCGACCTGGTCCGCACGCTGGTGCATGCGCACGTAAAGGCCACCGAGCGGATGCACGCCGACCCCTCGATCGCCGTCGAGACCACCGTCAAGCAGTTCAATTTGGACCGCGCGATCGCCGAGGCCAGCACGAAGAACCTATTTTTCAATGCTGATAGCGGTCAAGCATTCCAGGATGGGCTGAAAGCGCTCGCCAGCATGATGCTGGCTGACAAGATGCTCGACCGGGAGCCGGACTGGGCCGAATTCATCAACACTCGCTTCATTTGACGCGTGATGCCGCGTCATGCCGGGCGGCTGCTTGGGCTGCTGCCCATCCTCGGCCTGATCGGCCTCTGGCAGATCGCCGTCAGCGCGAAACTATACCCCCCGGTCCTGCTGCCGTCGCCTGCCAAGGTCGCGGGTGCGTTCCTGCAATGGGGCCCGATGATATCGGCCAATGCGGGCGCCAGCGTGCTGCGCGTGCTGATCGGGGTCAGCCTCGCCTTTGCCGTGGCGGTGCCTGCGGGCCTGCTGATCGGCCGTTACCGTGGGCTCGACCGCCTGACGGACTGGTCCATCCAGGCCTTCCGGTCGGTGCCGCCGATCTCGCTGATCCCGCTCGCCATGCTGTTCTTCGGCATCGGCGACACCCCGGCGATCGTGCTGATCTTCGTCTCGGCACTCTGGCCGCTGCTGCTGAACACCATCTTCGGCGTGGGCGGGATCGAGCGCACCCTTTTGAAAGTGGCCGCCTCGGCGCGCGCCAGCGAGCTGCTGATCCTGCGCGACATCATCCTGCCGGCCGCCCTGCCCTCCATCTTCACCGGGCTGCGCCTGGCGATCGGCGGCGGCTGGCTGACGGTGGTGACGGCGGAGATGATCGCGGTGAAATCGGGCCTCGGCTACATGATCCTGAACGCGCAAATGACGTTTCGGACCGAGCTGATCTTTGCCGGCATCGTCGTCATCGGCGCGATCGGGCTGCTGGCCGACCAGTCGGTGCGCCAGCTGCGGGCGCGGGCCTGCCGCTGGCAGGACGGCCTGACGTCGAGCCACGGTTGAGCGGCTTCCCCGGTTGAGTGGATTTATCGAGTGCATCGGCGTCGGCAAGACGTTCGAGGGCAAGGGGGGCGAGGGCAAAACGGGCCGGGTCGAGGCACTGCGCGGCATCAACATGCGCTGCGCCGAGGGTGAGTTCGTCTGCCTGCTCGGCCGGTCCGGCTGCGGCAAAAGCACGCTGCTGCAGATGATCGCCGGGCTTGAGCGGCCGACTGCCGGGCAGATCGTCGTGGCCGGGCGTGAGCTGGATGGGCCGTCGCCTTCGACCAGCATCGTCTTCCAAGACCACGGCCTGTTCCCCTGGATGACCGTCCGCGCCTATGTCGAGTTCAACCTGAAGGCCCGCGGCGTCGCCCGCGTGGCCCGGCGCACCCGGGCGGAGGAGACGCTCACGATGACCAGCCTGTCCGAGTTCGCCGGCCGCTACCCGCATGAGCTGTCCGGCGGCATGCGCCAGCGCGTCGGCATCGCCCGCGCGCTCACCACCCGGCCGCAAGCCTTGCTGATGGACGAGCCGTTCGGTGCGCTGGATGCGCAGACCCGCGGCCATTTGCAGTCCGAGCTGCTGTCGATCTGGGCCGTGCAGCGCACCACCGTGCTGTTCGTCACCCACAGCATCGACGAGGCGATGTTCCTGGCCGACCGCATCCTGGTATTCACGCCGCGGCCCGGGCGCCTCGCGGCCGATGTCACGGTCGCACTACCGCGGCCGCGCAGCCCTGGCACGCCGGCCTTTGCCGCGGTCGCGGACGGCCTGCGCGCGGCGTTGGGATCGGAGGGCGTTGCCGCATGAAAATCCTCTTGGCCAACCCGAATACCAGCCAGGCGGTAACGGACCGGATCGCCGCCGTCGCGCGCGCCGCAGCTTCTCCCGGCACCACGATCCAGGCGGTCACCGCGGCCGTCGGCGCGCCATACATCGCGACCCGCGCCGAGGCGGTAATCGGCGCGCGCGCCGTGCTTGAACTATTTGCCGAGCACGCGGACGGCGCCGACGCGGCGGTCGTGGCGGCGTTCGGCGATCCCGGCCTGGGCGCCGCGCGCGAGCTGCTGTCCATCCCCGTCGTCGGCATGGCGGAGGCGGCGATGCTGACCGCCTGCATGCTCGGCCGCCGCTTCGCCATCATCACCTTCTCGCCGACGCTCGGGCCCTGGTATCAGGAGATCGTGGACTATAATGGCCTGACCAGCCGGTGTTCCGGCGTGCACTGCCTCGACGAGGCGTTCGCCGACGTGGTGCACGTGGCGGAGGAGAAGTCGGCGCAGCTCGCCGCGTTGTGCACGCGGGCGGTGGCGGCTGGGGCGGAGGTTTGTATCCTGGGCGGTGCGCCGCTGGCGGGGCTCGCGTTCGGGATCGCGCAGCGGGTGGCGGTCCCGCTGGTGGACGGCGTCGCCGCCGCGGTGCGTCAGGCGGAGACCCTGGCGGCGCTGCGTCCGCGCAGGCCAGTGGCCGGCAGCTTCCGGCGCCCCGATGCGAAGGCGATGACCGGGCTGTCCGCTCCGCTCGCGCGGCTGTTCGGCGGCACCGGCTGATGCGCCCGGTGCGCCTCGGCATTCTCACGCCCTCCTCCAACACGGTGCTGGAGCCGCTGTCCACCGCAATGGCGGCGGAGCTGCCCAACGTCACCCTGCATTTCAGCCGGTTCCGCGTAACCGAGATCGCCCTGACCGACGCGGCGCTGGCACAGTTCGACGAGGCGGCCGTGCTGCAGGCGGCGGCACTGCTGGCCGACGCCCGGGTGGATGCGATCGCCTGGAGCGGCACGTCGGCGAGCTGGCTCGGCTTTGATCGGGACGCGGCGCTATGCCGGAGCATCCACGCCGCGACCGGCATTCCGGCGACCTCCAGCATCTTGGCGTTGAACGAGGCGCTGGCCTGCAGCGGCGTCCAGCGGATCGGCCTGATGACGCCTTACCGGGACGACGTGCAGGCGCGCATTGTCGCCAACTACGCTGCCATTGGCGTCGAGTGCGTGGCCGAGCGGCATTTGCGGCTGCAGGATAACTTCTCGTTTGCCAACGTGAACGGGGCGCAGCTGGAGCAGATGTGCCGGGAGGTGGCGGAGGCCGCACCCCAGGCCATTGCCATCGTCTGCACCAACCTGCGGGCGGCGCCGCTGGTGGCGAAGCTTGAGGCGGCGCTGGGGCTGCCGGTCTATGACTCCGTCGCTACTGCGCTGTGGAAAAGCCTGTGCCTCGCCGGCGCCGATCCAGCGCTAATCACCCGGTGGGGCAGCCTGTTCAGACTGCCGGCGCTTTTGCCGCCTGCTCGGCTCCATTAAAATCCGAGCAGGCCGTAGCTCCGTTGAAGCAGCCTCGTCGTGCTTCAGCGTCGCCATGTCGATGACGTAGCGGAACCGGACGTCGCCCTTCTCCACCTTCTCCTTCCTCCTGGTGAAGACGGTCACCTCCGCGCCTATCGCGCGGGCGAGCTTGGCGGCCATGTCGCCCAGGCCGCCGAAGCCGATCACGCCGACCTTGTCGCCAGCCTTCACGCCCCAGTGCTTCACCCGGCGATCTCGTCCGACGTGCAGACCAGGACGGCGAACAGGTCGCGCAGGGTTTCAGGCAGCATGGCTCGTTCCTCGTTTTGCTTATACTAAGTCTTACTGGGCTTGACTTGTGCTCGTCACTGCGAGGAGGGCTTGCGACGAAGCAGTCCAGGGCCGCAGGGCCGATCATGCCGCCCTGGATCGCTTCGCTAGAGCTCGCGATGACGGGTCACGACCAACGAGTTCTGGTATTAGTTGCCGCGGGCTGGCGGGCCGCCATGCTTCAGCTCCGCCGCTTCGTCGTCGCTGAACACGCGGCTGCGGGTCAGAAACCGTACGCCCTCCGGCGCTTCCAGGAAAAAGCCGGAGCCGCGGCCCGGCACCACGTCGATGATGAGTTGGGTGTTGCCAATACTCGAACTGCGCCGCGCCCATGTAAAAAGGAGCGTCGTCGATCGTGCCGAGGCGCGCGTCCTGCGCTCCGACCTTGAACTCATGCAAAGGATAGCACATCGGCGAGCTGCCGTCGCAGCAGCCGCCGGACTGGTGAAACATCACCGCGCCAAGCAGCGCTCGCAGCTTTGCAAGCACCGCGGACGCCGCTGGCGTGACCAACACCCGTTCGACCATACCGTGTCCCCGCGTTGGCGGGGGCAGGATTGTCCTGCCGCCGCCAAGGCCTGCCCGTTAGAAGAAGCCCATCGCCTTCGGGCTATAGCTGACCAGCATGTTCTTGGTCTGCTGGTAGTGGTCGAGCATCATTTTGTGGTTCTCGCGCCCGATGCCGGACGCCTTGTAGCCACCGAACGCCGCATGCGCCGGATACAAATGGTAGCAGTTGGTCCAGACCCGCCCGGCCTGCACCACGCGGCCGAAGCGGTAAGCGCGGTTGCCGTCGCGCGACCATACCCCGGCGCCCAGCCCATACAGCGTGTCGTTGGCGATCGACAGCGCCTCCTCGTCGTCCTTGAACTTCGTCACCGACACGACGGGGCCGAAGATTTCTTCCTGGAATACCCGCATCTTGTTGTGGCCTTCCAAGATCGTCGGCTGCACGTAGTAGCCGCCCTTCAAATCGCCGCCGAGATGCGCGCGTTCGCCGCCGATCAGGACCTTGGCACCCTCCTGCCTGCCGATGTCGAAGTAGGACAGGATCTTCTCAAGCTGATCGTTCGACGCCTGCGCGCCGACCATCGTCGTCATGTCGAGCGGATCGCCCTGGACGATCTTGCCCACGCGGGCGACCGCACGCTTCATGAAGCGGTTATAGATGCTCTCATGCACCAGCGCCCGGCTCGGGCAGGTGCAGACCTCGCCTTGGTTCAGCGCGAACATAGTAAAGCCTTCGAGCGCCTTGTCGAGGAACGCGTCGTCCTCGGCCATTACGTCCTTGAGGACGCGGGACGTCGCTGTGGCTCGGCCAACGCCGCCAGGAACGAGGCAAGGCCAGCGCTGCGCAGCGGCACCCAAGGCTTGCCGAGCTGACGGCACAGGCGTTTCACCCTGAGCGCAGCGTCGTGGCTCACGCAGTCAACCGGGAAGGCCACGCGGTCAGCCTGGCTAATCAAGCCCGGCAGCAGCGAGGGATGGTCGTGACGGCCGCCATCATGGCAGAGCAGGGCGCCGCCGGCGGCCTCCAGCGAGACACGCATCTGCTCGGTGCAGCCGGGCCGGCCGCCGACATACAGGATGCGCTGCACCGGAAGATCGGAGGGCAGCTTCGACGGACCAAGAGCGCGCTGATGCCGTTCGAGAGCGGTCAGCTCCCGTTGTACTGTCGCGTGCCGTGCTTCCGCCACGCTGGCGCGCTGCTGCCAAAGC
>JANXVC010000519.1 GCA_025351925.1 Rhodospirillales bacterium
GGCCTCGACAAGCCAGGCGTCCAGTTCAGCACTGGCCGCTGCTGCGTCGGTTTGGTTGCCGATATTACACCCACGCACCAGGGCGGTGAATTTGCGGGCGAGCGCGGCCACGGTCGCGGCGTCCTGATCCTGTTCGACACGTGCGACCGCTGCAGCATCGGCGGGCGGCAGCGTTGTGGGGGACTGCACGAGTAGCCACGCGAGTTGCCGGGCGGCCGGCAGCGGCGTTGGCGTGCTGTCATCGGGCAGCCCTGGATTGGCTGGCGCCTGCCCGCGCCATCGGTGTGGCGCGGTCCTGGCTGGCTTTCGGCGTCGTTCGCCGAGCCATTGTCGCACCAGCTTGGCCGTGCCGGTGAAGCCTTGCGCCTGCAGCTCCCGCCACAGCACGGCGCCATCCTCGCAGCCTTCGGCAACCCGCGCCTGCAGGTGCGGGAGATGCCGATCGATGGTGCTGTGCCCGGAGCGACGTGCAGCGCGCTCCGGGAAGCTCGAAGCATAGGCGTAGTTGCGCACCGTCCCGCGTGCCAGCTTCATGGCACGTGCGATGGAGATCAGCGGCTCGCCTGCGGCTCGCCGGCGCTGCACTTCATCGTACAAAGCAAGTCGACGCGCTCGGCTGTCTGCGCGAACCTGTTCCTCCGCGGCACTGCCCGGGAACGGCCCGGTGCGTCTGGCCGGCACGGCGCCAGCCTCGTTGGGCATGGCCGGCAGCCGCCGCAGCCGGCCATGCGCGCCGGCCAGCCAACGCTCGACGGCCTGGCGCAGGTTGGCCAGCAAATGCCATCGGTCGGCCACCTGGACCGCGGCGGGCGCGCCGATTGCGATGGCGCTGGCATACTCCGTCGAGCCAGCCGCAAACGCTTCGCGTTTCGGCGAGGTCGCGTGCGACCACCTCGATCCCTGGCCGCTGCCGCAGCCAGCCGGCCAGCGTGGCCGCGGTGCGGTCAGGCAAGAGATCAACCACCCGACGCCGCTCCAAATCGACGACGATCGTGCCGTAGCTGCGTCCACGGCGTTTCCCCTCCGTGGCCATTCCACGCGCGATGCGCGAGGAACCTTGGGCCACTCCGCCCAGTCATCGACGCCGATCACGCGGGGTCCAGTCTGGTCCGGCAAAGGCAATCGGTTGAGCAGGCGCAGCACGGTGTCGGCGCTGGCCGGCATGAACAGCCGGGACAGCAGCCGCGCGCCGGCTTCGCCGCCCAACGCGGCGCCGGTCCGGCCTTGCGCCTCGGCCAACCGGCGCGTGCGACGGGCAAAGGGCACAACCAGTTGCGATAGGCGTTCAGCGAAGGTCTGGCGAGGACAGGCGACGTTGCGGCAGTAGAACCGACGCACGCGCAAGCTCACCCGGACCGCACGCCCGAGGGACGGCAGGTCGGCAGGGCGTCGACGATAACGGCTGTGCACGGCCCGGCTCATCCTGCCGCAGTCCGGGCAGCACCCACCACGACCCAGGCCACGAGCAACGATCTGTAAATGGGCCAGGGCATCAGACGTCGCCTGCTCGACCCGGCAGCCGGGGATCAGACATTGAATGTTCATGTCCTATTCAATGGGGCGGCATCTCGCCCTCACCAAAAATCATTGTTTTACCGTCACAAACCACGCGAAGCGCGGGAGAACCCACCCAAGGGGTTCAATCCAGAAACTCGGTGTCGCGCGCTCCGCGTCGAACCAAGAGGTTTGCCGGACATCGAGCCGCCCACGCCTGACCGCGTCGCCCGGATCATCCGCGGGGCAGTGCGGGCCTATGAGGACCGGCCCATGCCGTGATCCATAGCCGTCTGCTGCCGGATGTCCGTACCCGGCTCGATGCCCTGCTGGAGCCTGTTGGTCCCAAGGGCGCCGAAGCTGCCGACGATGAGACGGTTCCGGACGGCCGGACAGACGCCCCGCTCATTCACCTGCGCGCCGGCCCGGACCGTGCCAGCGTCGCCAGCCTGCGCGACGAGCTGGCCAGGCTCGGCATGATCCACCAGCTCAGCCTGCCCGCCGACCTGTTCACCGACTGGAGCCAGCAGGAGCTGGACGCGGGCCGCCAGCGCGTCGGCGTCGAAGCGCCCCACGAGTTGCGCCGCTACCCCGAGGCGACCCGCCACGTGTGGCTTGCCGCCTATGCGCACCTGCGCGGACGCGCCGTCACCGACACCCTGGTCGACCTGCTGCCAGCGCCGAAGGCGGCCTGGGATATCGAGACCGTGCATCACATCGGCGCCCGTGCGGAGCACAAGGTCGAGCAAGAACCGCTGGACGACCTTAAGCGTATCGGCGGCAAGCAGGGCCTGCTGTTCAATCTGGCCGGCGCCGCCGTCGAGAAGCCGGACGGCACCATCCGTGAGGTGCTGTTCCCCGTGGTGGGCGAGCAGACGTTCCACGACCTGGTGCGCGAGAGCAAGGCGACCGGCCCCACCTACCGCACGACGCTCCGCGCCACGATCCGCAGCTCCTACCGCGGCCATTATCGGCGCGCGGTGCTGGACCTGCTGACCGCTCTCGACTTCCGCTCCAACAACGACGCGCACCAGCCGGTGATCCGGGCGCTTGACCTGGTCCGCCGCTACGCCGACAGCCGGCTGCGCGCCTACCCCGTCGAGAAGGACGTGCCGCTGGACGGCATCGTCCGCCCGTTGTGGCGCGATATCGTCGTGGAGCAGGACCCGCAAGGGCGCCCGCGCATCGACCGCATCACCTACGAGATCTGCGCCTTGGAGGCTCTGCGCGACCAGCTGCGCTGCAAGGAAGTGTGGGTGACGGGCGCGAACCGCTACCGCAACCCCGACGAGGATCTGCCGGCCGATTTACGACGCGCAGCGCGCTGCCCACTACCAGGCGCTCAACCTGCTGCTCGATGCCGGCACGTTCATCGACGCCCTGCGGGAGGAGATGCGCGCGGCCCTGGCCACGCTCGACCAGGGCCTGCCGCGCAACCCGGACCTGCGCATCACCCGCAAGCGCGGGGGCTGGATCAGCCTGACCCCGCTGCAGCCGCGGCCGTCGCCGCTCAACATCGAGGCGCTGAAAGCCGAGGTGACCGAGACCTGGCGGCTGACCAGCCTGCTCGACATCGGCATGCGCCACTGCACCGAGCTGGAGGTGGACCGGCAATACGTGGACAGCCACGGGCAGTCGGTCGTTGCATTCGCGTTCACAAAGCTGCTCGGCTTCCAGCTGCTGCCGCGGCTGAAAGCGATCCACTCGCAGCGCCTCTACCGGCCCGAGACCGGCCAGTCCGACGCCTATCCCAACCTGCAGCTCGTGCTGTCGCGACCGATCGACTGGAAGCTGATCCGCCGGCAATACGACGAGATGATCAAGTATGCGACCGCGCTGCGCCTGGGCACGGCCGAGGCCGAGGCCATCCTGCGCCGGTTTACCCGCGAGAACATCCAGCATCCCACCTACAAGGCCCTGGCAGAGTTTGGGAAGGCGGTCAAAACGGTCTTTCTCTGTCGGTATTTGCATGACCAGGCGCTCAGGCGCGAGATCGTCGAACCAAGGGGTTCGCCGGACAATGACGGGCTGAATGTGGTCGAGCACTGGAACAGCGCCGACGATTTCATCTTCTTTGCCCGCCGCGGCGAGTTCTCCAGCAACCGTCGCGAGGACCAGGAGCTGAGCATGCTCAGCCTGCACCTGCTGCAGAACTGCATGGTCTACGTGAACACGCTGATGTTGCAGCAGGTGTTGGCCCAGCCCCACTGGCAGGGCCGATTGACCGCGACCGATCTGCGGGCGTTGACGCCGCTAGTCTGGGAGCACGTCAATCCGTATGGCCGTTTCGAGTTGGATATGACGACCCGGTTGCCGCTCAACTGATCCAACTGGCGGCTGGTGATGAGGTGGACGGCGCTCACAAGGCATCAAGGTGCCGTAGAGTGATCGTTGAAGCGAATCACCACGGAGGGCCGTCCATGACGAGAATTACCACCATCGGTCTCGACCTTGCAAAGAAGGTGTTCCAGATCCACGGCGTCGACATGCAAGGCAATGTCGTCGTCGCCCGGCAGCTGCGACGCAAGGAAGTGCTGGCTTACTTCA
>JANXVC010000148.1 GCA_025351925.1 Rhodospirillales bacterium
TGTTCCTGATCGTGTTGCTGATCGACGAGCGGCCCGAGGAAGTGACCGACATGGCGCGCACGGTGAAGGGGGAGGTGATTGCCTCGACCTTCGACGAGCCGGCGACGCGCCACGTCCAGGTGACGGAGATGGTGCTGGAGAAGGCCAAGCGTCTCGTCGAGCACAAGCGCGACGTGGTGATCCTGCTGGATTCGATCACCCGGTTGGCGCGCGCCTACAACACCGTGGTGCCAAGCTCGGGCAAGGTGCTGACCGGCGGCGTGGACGCCAACGCGCAGCAACGCCCCAAACGGTTCTTTGGCGCGGCCCGCAACATCGAGGAAGGCGGCAGCCTGACCATCATCGCCACCGCGCTGATCGACACCGGCAGCCGCATGGACGAGGTGATTTTCGAGGAGTTCAAGGGCACCGGCAACTCCGAGATCATCCTGGACCGCAAGCTGTCGGATAAGCGCACCTTCCCGGCCATCGACATCACCAAATCCGGTACCCGTAAGGAGGAGTTGCTGGTCGAGCGCGGCACGCTGTCGAAGATGTGGGTGCTGCGCCGTATCTTAGGACCGATGGGCATGACGGATGCGATGGACTTCTTGCTGGACAAGCTGAAGTACAGCAAAACCAACCAGGACTTTTTCGACGCGATGAATACTTAAGGACAAGCCTGGCAGTTTACTCGCCTAGCCTCCTGTGTAGGCGAGTAGTCCGGTAGATGTCGGCCAGCGGCGTCCGGAAGCCTATGCTTTCCAGGATCAACTCGCCATCGGTGATGCGCTCGGGCTCCTGCGGCCATGAGCCATCCTTGCGCCGTCGCAGCAAGTCGGCACCGATTTTGATGCTGAATAGGACCAGGATTTCCTGTACGCTTGGGATGGTCGTGTAGGTCCAAACGTTGGACCAGGTCTCCGTTTGATTGCTGGACGACAGGATCTCAACGATCAGCACCGGATTGCTAAGGGCAGCCTCTTCCATTTCGTATTCGGTGCACGTCACGGCTAAATCCGGGATTCGCATGTTAAAATTAGCTTGCACGTGCGGGACGACGCCGGGAGTGGTCGCGACGGCACACGGTCCACCTCGCTCAAGCAGATGATTCCGCAACAAGGCGCCAAGTTCGTTTTGCAGCATTCCATGCGTCCGTTTTGCAGGCGACATCGCCTGCGGCTCGCCATCGACGAGTTGCCACGCCTGACCATCGCCGGGCACCCAATCCAGGAACTCGTCAACGGACATCCGAACCGGAATTCTTGCGATTGCGACCATGATCTCAAGCTAACACAGCCGTCGCCTCAGATCATCAAACTCATCGCAGCCCATTCCACGTTGCACAGTTAAAGATATCCTTATATACCGCCGCGCAAAGCTCAGGAGCGCCAAACCATGCCCGACGTGAACATCGCCCATGACTACAAAGTCCGCGATATCTCCCTCGCCGAGTGGGGCCGCAAGGAGATCCTGATGGCCGAGGACGAGATGCCCGGCCTCATGGCATTGCGCGCCGAATACGGCGCTTCGAAGCCGCTCAAGGACGCGCGGATCGTCGGCAGCCTGCATATGACCATCCAGACCGCGGTGCTGATCGAGACGCTGACGGCGTTGGGTGCCACGGTCCGCTGGGCGTCCTGCAACATCTTCTCGACGCAGGATCACGCTGCAGCCGCCGTCGCGGTGGCCGGCACGCCGGTGTTCGCTTGGAAGGGCATGGACGAGAAAGAGTTCTGGGAGTGCATCGAGGCGACCGTACGCGGTCCCGATGGCTGGGTCCCGAACATGATCCTGGATGACGGCGGCGACCTGACCAAGCTGATCCACGAGAAGCATCCGGACCTGCTGCCCGGCATCAAGGGCTTGAGCGAGGAGACCACGACCGGCGTGCACCGGTTGTGGGAGATGGCGAAGGCCGGCACGCTCAAGGTCCCGGCGATCAACGTGAACGACAGCGTCACCAAGTCGAAGTTCGACAACCTCTATGGCTGCAAAGAGAGCCTGGTGGACGCCATCCGCCGCGGCACCGACGTGATGATGGCCGGCAAGGTCGCCGTCGTGGCCGGCTACGGCGATGTGGGCAAGGGCTCGGCCGCCAGCCTGAAGAACGGCGGCTGCCGGGTGCTGGTGACCGAGGTCGATCCGATCTGCGCGTTGCAGGCGGCGATGGAGGGCTTCGAGGTCGTGACGATGGAGGACGCGGCGCCGCGCGGCGACATCTTTGTGACGGCGACAGGCAACATCGACGTGCTGACCGTGGACCACATGCGCGCCATGAAGAACCGCGCGATCGTCTGCAACATCGGCCACTTCGACAGCGAGATCCAGATCGAGGGCCTGCGCAACTTCCGCTGGGAGAACGTCAAGCCGCAGGTGGACGAGGTCGTGTTCCCCGACGGCAAGCGCCTGATTGTTCTCAGCGAGGGCCGCCTGGTGAACCTCGGCAACGCCACGGGCCACCCAAGCTTTGTGATGTCCGCGTCCTTTACCAACCAGGTGCTGGCACAGATCGAGCTTTGGACGGCGCCGGCGGGCAAGTACCAGAACCAGGTCTATACCCTGCCGAAGCAGCTCGATGAAAAAGTCGCTGCGCTGCATTTGGCGAAGGTTGGCGCGGCACTGACCAAGCTGTCGCCGAAGCAGGCGGAGTATATCGGCGCCGGCGTGTCCGGTCCGTTCAAGCACGACCTGTATCGCTACTGATCTCGGGATGATCGCCTCGGCTGGTGGCCGGGGCGATGCCTCCAAAACTCGTGATCGGATTTTGATGAATTGTAACAAAGCTGTCGTGGAATAGACAGGGCGGTTGGCTAGGGTCCCAAGGATAATAGCGGGACGAAGCGGATGTCGGACGCGACTATAACCTCTACGGGGATGCCGACGGACAATACACAGCGCCGGGGTCCCAACCTTAACGCCAAGCCGCACGCCTCAATTCCCATCATCTTCATCGGCCTGCTGATCGCTGGCATCGGCTTCGTCGTCCAGGGCCTGACGCACGACATTTCCGAGGCGGGCGGGCCGCCGCTGGCCACCGCCGCCTTTGTGCTGCTTGGCCTTGCATTGCTGATCGCGCTGGCATTCGAGTTCGTCAACGGCTTCCACGACACCGCCAACGCGGTCGCCACGGTGATCTATACCCACAGCCTGCCGGCGCAGTGGGCGGTGATCTGGTCGGGCTTCTTCAACTTCCTCGGCGTGCTTACCTCGTCCGGCGCCGTCGCCTTCACCGTGGTGAGCCTGCTGCCGGTCGAGCTGATCCTGCAGGTCGGCAGCAGCGCCGGCTACGCGATGATCTTCGCGCTGCTGATCGCCGCGATCATCTGGAATTTGGGCACCTGGTCACTCGGGCTGCCGGCGAGTTCGTCCCACACGCTGATCGGCTCGATCATCGGGGTCGGCCTCGCGAACCAGTTCATGAGCGCCGGGTCGGGCGTCTCCGGCGTGGACTGGACCCAGGTTTGGGGTGTGTTCAAGGCGCTGCTGATCAGTCCCATCGTCGGCTTCGTCGGCGCTGCGCTTTTGTTGCTGCTGATGAAGACCGTCGTGAAGTCGAAGCACCTGTATGAGGCGCCGGACGGCAACAGCAAGCCGCCGACCTGGATACGCGGCCTGCTGATCCTGACCTGCACCGGCGTTTCGTTCGCGCATGGCTCGAATGATGGGCAGAAGGGCATGGGGCTGATCATGTTAATTCTAATCGGCGTGGCGCCGACCGCCTATGCGCTGAACCGTGCGCTGCCGGAGAGCAGCACGCCGGCGTTCATGCAGGCGACCGAGCGGGTCGAGGGCGTATTCACCGCCCGTGCGCAGAACGACACCATCCTAGCCGACCAGGCGCGAGGCCGGGTGACCCAGGCGGTGCAGGAAAAAAGCTTCGACAATCCCGAGGTGTTCGCGGCGATGTCCAGCCTGGCGCACGATATGGCGGCGCAGGTGCAGGGCTATGGCGCGATCAAGCACATCCCGGCAGAGCAGGTGCAGAACGTCCGCAACGACATGTTCCTGGCGTCTGAGGCGGTGCGGCAGATGGAGAAGCAGCATGTGGCGTTCAACGGCGACGAGAGCGCCGCGCTGAAGAGCTGGAAGGGCGAGCTCGACGCCGGCACCAAGTTCATCCCGCTCTGGGTCAAGGTCGCGGTCGCCGTGGCGCTGGGTCTCGGCACGATGATCGGCTGGAAGCGGATCGTGGTCACGGTCGGCGAGCGGATCGGCAAGACGCATCTGACCTATGGGCAGGGTGCCGCGGCCGAGTTGGTGGCGATGATGACGATCGGCGCCGCCGACGTGTACGGGCTGCCGGTGTCCACGACCCACGTGCTGTCCAGCGGCGTCGCCGGCACTATGGCGGCCAACGGGTCCGGTCTGCAATGGAGTACGGTGCGCAGCATCGCGATGGCCTGGGTGCTGACCCTGCCCGCAGCGGCGTTGCTGGCGGGAGCGCTGTATTACTTGTTCCGCCAGCTTTTCTAAAAGCTCGCCGGACTGCGCATCAAAACCGCTGGACCAACACACAGCCTGGCGCCAAACCCTCTGCCAGCCGGGCGACGTGCTGGTGATGCGTGAGCACGATGACCTGCACGTCGCCGCTCAGATCGACCAACGCCCGAAGCGCCGCAAGCGCACGGTCATCGTCGAAGGTTTGCAGGATGTCGTCGGCGATGAACGGCAAAGGTGACGCCCCGGCGCAGTGGTCGCGCAATGCCACGAGCCGCAGGGCAAGATAGAGCTGGTCCCGCGTGCCCTCCGATAGCTGGTGCAGCTCCTTCCGCTCCTCCGGAAAGCGGCTTTCGACCGCATGGAGCTCTGTGCCGCCTGGGCCGTCCTCGGACGATGCGATGCCGTAGGCGCCGTCTGTCACTGCGGCGAAGGCGTCTGAAATCTGCTGCAGCCCACCGCCGCCGGCGTCCTGCTCGACCGCTTCCATCGCGCGCGCAAGCATGTTTGACGCGATCTGCAAGACGAGCTGCTCCTCTAGCCGGCGGGCATAGAGCGTCGTTGCCGCCTCATATGCCGCCCGCGTCTCGATTGCCGAGGTCCTGGCTGCGTCGTCATCGAAGGCGATCCGCAGCTTGTCGAACTGCACCGCCGCCTCCTCGGCCCGCGCCCCGGCATCCGTCACCGCAGCCTCCGCCGTATCGCGCTCGCCAGCCATCCCCTCGGCCGGCATCGCCGCGGCCTCCTCCCGCAGCTTGTCATGCGCCCGGCCTTCGCCGTGCTCCCGCAGGCCGGACAGCGCTTCGTCCCGCATTTGCGCGTGCCGGGCATGCTCGCGTGCAGCTGCAATGCGGGCATCGGCCTCCGCGGCGGATCCCGCGCCTGCAGCGGCGATCACCGCGTCTATCGCCTGCTGGGCTTGGCGCAGCCGCTGCTCTGCGGCCTCCAGCACCATTCGACGTTGATCGAGGCTCAATTGTGCCTGGTCCCAACCGCTGTCCAGCTGGGCGGCCCGGTCTCGCCGGGCGATCAATGCATGGGCGGCCATGGCTGGATTGGGCTGGCGGGCCTCTCCCAGCGCGTGTGCCAGCTCATGAACGGAGGCGCCAAAATGATCGAGGTCCGCCTGCATGTCGGCGATCCGCGAACCGAGCACCGTGGCTTTCTGGTCGAGCTGATCGAGGATCGCGAGCCTTTCGAGCACCGCCGCGGTTGCATCGGGGCGTTCTGCCGCTGGCCGCCCTAGCTGCGCGAGCGTGTCCGCCCAGCCGATCTCCCAAGTGGACAGTTCGGTCCGTGCGGCGTCGAGCGCATCCTCAGCGGCTTGCTGCTCACGCCGTGCAGCGTCCAGCCGGGCTAGCTGGAGGGTTGACGCCCGCTCGGCCTGCAACGCCGCCTCCTGCCGCGCATCGCCAAGCGCCAGCAGCGCCGGTAGCGGCTGCACCAGAGCTTTCAGCAACCCAGCGAGTCGCGCCGCCCAGGCCGCATGCGCGCCGGTGACAGCTGCCGCCGCACCCTCCGCCACCTCAACGGCCTGCATCGCCTCGATCACCCGCTGCCGTGCGGCAAGAAAGTTCTTCAGGTCGGCGATAGTCGCGTCCGCACCGAGGCCAAGCGGAGCGCAGGCTGCGGCCCAATCCTCCTTTGCCTTCGCCGCCGCCGCCGCCGCCATCACCGCAGCTTGGCACGCCGTGCCCCATCGCGTCTCAAGGTCCGCCGCCAGCCGAGCTAGCCGTTCAGCCTCGTTGACCCGGTCGAGCTCCGCAATTCGGCGATCTGCGAGATCGTCAGCCACGCGGATGTGCCGCTCATATGCCAATGGCAGCGGCTCGCTGCCAGCGTAGGCGCGCTCCGCTTCGAGGTCCGGCGGACCCGGTGAGAACGCGTGCCGTTGGATCAGCCGCCAGCCTTGGTCCCGTGTCGCCCGGGCGGCTGTGATCGCGGCGGCGTCGGGCAACGGCTGCTCATGCAGCGCCGCCAGGCCGCGCTGCACCGTGTCCCGTTCTACCGTCAGATCATCCTGCAGCGCGGTACGGTCCCGCCGCAGTGCCACCGCGGCTCCATGCGCCGCGTCCAGCCGCTCGAACGCTGCCTCCAATGGCGGCGCAAGCTCACGCAGGTCCGCAGCGCCAGCCGTCCATCCCGACACCTGTGCGAGCGCCGCATGCAGTTGCGCCCGGGCGACCGACACCGCATTGGCAATGTCGATGGCGTGCTGGACCGGATTGCGGTCCGAACGAACCTCCCGCAACAGCGCTGCTAGGCCGTCCGGGACCGTCGCGACCGGTGCAAGCTCCCCCGCTGCATCGATCAACGCCCGCTGCGCCTCCCGCATGCGGACGTCTGCCAGCTCGCATGCTTTGCGGCGCCCGGCGTATTCCGCGATCGCAGCCCGCGCGGAAGCCAGCACCGCAACCGATGGGATCACCGAGCCCGCCTGCTCCACGGATGCCGCCACGCCGATATCGCGGAGCGCCGTGCCCACCTGCGCCAGCGTCGCCGTCCTTTCGATCCGACGGGCAACGATGTCCTTCGCAGTCTTTTCCGCCTCGCCCAGCATGCCCGGCAGGCGGTCCAGCGCCGCCGAATGCTCCGCGACGATGCCGTCACGCTCGATCGCTGCTGTCTGCTGCTCCGCGGCCTCCATCGCCTCTTGTTTCGCCGCTCGGTCGGCCTGCGATGTCGCCAGCCCAGCGCGGCCATCCGCAAGCTGCTGATCGAGGCCGGGCGGTAGTGCGGGCGCATCCGGATGGGCGTCGAGCCAGGTCTCTGCGGCTGATAACGCCTCGAGATGCCTGCGGGTGAGGGCGATACGGTTGAGCCGCCGGGTGGCGGTCAGCGCGTCCTGATGGTCCTTCTTGGCGGCGGCATGCACCGCCCGCTGCGTGTCCAGCTCGCGCTCCTGCTGTTCACGGTGCGCCGGGCGCTGTACGGCGGCACGGGCGTCGCTGCGGGTGCGCAAGAGCCCGGCGAGCGCTGCGTTGAGCGGCGGCTTGCTTTTGCCGCGTCCCCAGTTCGCCTCTTGTCTCGCGGCCAGTTCCGCCCCGATCGCCTTGACCGGCGCCAGCTCCCCGGTGCCCGACAGCAAAGCGCCAGCCAGCGTCTCTCCACCCTTCAGGTCCGTGCCGCCCTTCCGCAACCGCCCGGTGTCGAGCGCAAAAAGCTGTTCGAGCTGCCGTGGCGTGCTGTCCTTGCGCAGCGCTGCGTAGCGGGCCGGATCGGTCGTGGTGCGCTGCGGCTTGCCTTGGCGCGCCCAGCCGAAGTCAAACGCTATGCCGTCGGCCGCAATAGCCTCCGCCTGCAGCGCCATCCCGGAATAGCCGAAGCGGAACTGCATCGGGGACTGCATCGGGATGTCGAACAGCAGGTCATGGAACGCCTGCCGCAGCACCGACTTGCCGGCGCCGTTCGGCGCCACCACCAGCGTGATGCGCCCAGGCTCGGTGGCGAAGCGCAATTCGGCGCGCTCGAAGCAGCCATATCGTTCGATCAGCAGGCGCCGGAGCCGCATCAGCGCCGCGCCATCTCGGCAAACAGCAGCGCCCGGGCGCGCTCCACCAGGTGCTCCGGCACGTGCCCGGCGGCGATGGCATGCGCGGGGTGGTCCGCTTCCAGCGCGTCCTCCACCCGGCGAAGCTGATCGGTGACAAAGGCCTGCAGGCCTGCACCGATCGGCACCGGCTGCTCCAGCGCCTGGATCAGCGCCCCAATAGCGCCGGGCTGCGCGCGCATGGCCGTAAGGTCAAGCGTGGGCCGGGTGCCAATATGGACGTCTTCGATCCACAGCGCATCCGGTCCCGCGACCTCGGCGGCAATCGCGCGCACTTCCTGCAGCGTCGCGTCCGGCGAGCGGGCGAGGTCCGCGTGGATTGGACAAGCGCCGACCAGGGTCACGCGGATCGCAAGCATCCGCGCCTCCCCCTCCAAGACCGCCCGGTCGAGCGCGAATCGCACCCGGTTCAGCACCGCCTCCAGCCCGGCCGCGCCGGTCACGTCCACATCCAGCCGCAGCCAGCGCAGCACGTCCAGCGCCCGGTGCTCCACCGCTATATGATCGCCTTCGACGGTCACGAGGGTGGCGCCCCTCGAACCCTCCTCTTTGATATGACGGCCCTGTATGTTGCCGGGGAACACGATCCAGGGGTCCCGCGACAGGACGCTGCGCGTGTGGACGTGGCCCAGCGCCCAGTAGTCGTAGCCATGCCGCTTGAGGTCCGCGACGCTGCAGGGCGCGTAGTTGGCGTGCTCGCCTGAGCCGCAAGCGGTGTGCAGCAATCCGATATTGAACACGCCGTCGATCCGTTCGGGATAGCCCAGCGCCAAGTTGTCGGTGACCGCCTGGGTGGCAAAGCTCTGGCCGTGCACCGCCGCCGGCGCGTTGGTAAGCCGTCGAGTTTCAGCCTTGCCGGCACCCAGCATCCCGGGGACGCGCAGCTTCTTCGTCAGCACCTGCTCTGCGTCGTGGTTGCCGCTGATCGCCACGATCTCAATGCTCTCGCGGGTGAGCCGGGCGAGCTGCTGGACCAGAAACTGTCCAGTGCGCCAGTCCTTCCAGTCGCCGTCATACAGGTCCCCGGCGAGCAGCACGAACGCAACCCGGCGCTCGATCGCAAGCGTCACGAGGTTGGCGAGCGCCTGCCGGGTGGCGTCCCGGATACGTTCGGTCGGCGCAGCGTCGTCGAGGCCGCGGAGCGGGCTGTCGAGGTGCAGGTCGGCAGCGTGCAGGAACGTAAAGCTCGGCATGGTACAATCATACCTGCGCCGCCGATTCGCTCCTGCCTGGATTTGTTGGTTTTGTTTAGTTGGGCCGCTCCCGACTCAGACCCCGTTTTAGAAGTCACGGAGCGGTCAATCGCTTGCGATTTGGATGGGCGACGCGATGGACCATGAGGCGGATCATGGCGAGGGTGACCATGGCTTCGGAGACCTCGGGCAGGTGCTCGTAATCCTTGGACAGA
>JANXVC010000166.1 GCA_025351925.1 Rhodospirillales bacterium
GAGTTCGGGATCATTCGTTCGCTGCTCTCGACGGCAAAAAAGCAGGGATGGGACATCCTGAGTGCACTCGCCGCTCAGCCCTCACAGCTGCTCGCGCAGCTGCGAACCGGCTGATCCCTCAGCGGACCTGGGCAGTTACGCCCCCGGCGCATCAACGACTGCGGCGCCCTCCGGAAAGTCGCCCACCAGCACAAACTTTGGTCTCTCATTGAGTGTGACCTCGATGCTGGCGCCCGCCTCGCGCGCAGCCTGGTCGAGCACGCGCTGAGCAGACAGGAATACTTGTAGCGGCTCTGCCGAATTGTGGACGATGATCAATCGAAAACTCGTGACCGACATTTTTGGACCCTGAGTTGGACGTCGTGTATGATGATCGTTTTGAACTTGGACGCAACGGTGAACCGCTCATAACTTCGAATGCAAACCGTCGCGAGCGCCGCATGCTCGCCGCCGTCGTCTTTCTCGATGTCGTCAACTTCACAGTGATGATGGCAGCCGATGAGGCACGTACCTATGACCGCTGGTCGGCGCTCCGTGATGGTCTGATCGCCCAGGCGATCTGCGATCACGACGGCATTCACGTCAAGTCCACCGGAGACGGACTTCTCGCTCGCTTCAGCAGCGCTCTCGACGCCGTCGAGTGGGCCGACCGCGTACAACAAGCTCTGCATACCGCTCAGGAGGACGGTCCGGTGGACGAACCGCGGATCGAAGTTCGCATCTCCATTCATATCGGAGACGTAATATTCTCGAACCAAGATGTCTTCGGCGATTGCGTCAATTTTGCCGCCCGCCTACTCGAGCACGCCGAGCCCGGCTGCGTGATCATGTCCGACGCAGTTTACGAACTGGTTAAGACATCCGCCGGTGCCAGAGCCCGCGACATCGGCTTCGTCCAATTGAAGAGTTACGAGCAGCTCGCGCGCCTTTATGAACTTCCCCCCATCGTGTCCGTCACCAAGCGCCGCCTCTCCCACGTGACGGCTATCCCGTCCATCGCAGTCCTGCCGCTTGCCACCGCACTCATCGACGACGCCGATGTCTATCTCGCTGACGGTATCATCGAGGACGTTATCGTCTCCCTCTCCGCGTTGGACGACCTGCTCGTCGTCTCGCGCGCGTCCACGCTTCGCTTCCGCGGCTTCGGCACCGATCCGCGCGAGGTCGGCCGCACCCTGCGCGTCCGCTACGTTCTCATGGGCACGCTCCGGACCACGTCCCGCGGTATCAAACTAAGCTGGCAACTCTGTAGCACCGATGACGGTGTGGCACTCTGGAGCGAGACCATGGAGGTGGAAAAGGGCGAGCTGTTCGAGACCCAGGACCGGATCGTCACCAAGATCGTGGCCGGTCTCGCCCCGAAAGTGCGTGCCGTCGAACTGCGCCGGGCCATGCGAAAACGTCCCGAAAGCTTCACCGCCTATGAATTCATGCTTCGCGGCCTCCACCTTCTCAACGGCCTCGATCCGCAGAACCAACTCCAAGCCTATCGATGCCTCGAAGAAGCGATGCGCGACGACCCCTTCTTCGCTAGCCCGTTTGCCTGGGCCGCATGGTGGCAAATCCTCGCCGTCGGCCAAGGCCTCGCCTCAGACCCGGCCGCCGCCGTCGAGACCGCCGGCAGTCTTGCCGCACGCTCCATCGAACTCGATGGCACTAACGCCATGGCATTGTCGGTTTACGGCCACGTCAAATCTTATCTCTTTCATCAATATGAAATTGGTTTGCAGTATATCGAGCGCGCACTGCAGGCTGGACCAAGCAGCGCTCAGGCCTGGACGTTTTCGGCGGCATCGCTCTCCTATGTCGGACAAGGCGAACAAGCCGTCGCGCACGCGACGCACGCCATCCGCCTCTCGCCACTCGACCGCAACATCTTCTTTCTGCATAGCAATTTGTGTTTGGCCCATTATAGCAATGGCAACTATGTAGAAGCTGTTCGCTGGGCGCGCCTCTGCGAGTCAGAGAACCCAAGGTTCAGCTCCGGCTATCGGTTGCTTGCCGCGAGCCTTGTGGCCACTGGCGACCTAGACCAGGCACGAATGGCCTCGTCACGAATGCTGCAACTCGAGCCCCGTTTCAACCTCACCGAATACACGCGCACGCGCCAACCCTTCAGAGACCAGAACGCGGCTGCATTGTTCGTCACGCGCTTGCGCGCCGCCGGGCTACCCGATTGATCGCTCCCACTTGCAATCTATCACCCCTCTCCGCACTATCGGTTTATTGTTGCTTAAAAACGAGGGGCGCTCATGGGAAACGCGTCGATAGCTGGTAATGCCGGGAACGCGGGCAATGCCGGAAATGCTGGTAACGCCGGCAATGCCGACGTCGGGGTGGCGATCGTCATGTCGAGTGCCTCCCGGCCGATCGGATTGTCACCGGGCCTTAAGCTAGGCCTCGGACCCGCGTTCTCAGGCAATGGCTGGCCGCCCTCGGACCTTCTCGGTGGAACCGCCGGAAATTGGATCTACGATCCCGAGCCGGCGACGGGCACCTTCCTCGGCCGTGGCTGGGAGGCGCCTTTCTCGCGGCTCGCCTTATTTGCCCAAATCGCGAAAGAAGATCACGACTGGTTTATTAAGGCCGCAAAAGTTCTACTCGATGCCACGTTAAAAACAGGACATGCAGCCGATGCTGAACTTGACGAGTTGTTTACCCTGGTTGATTTCCGTAACGACGTGATGGACGAGGCACTCACACAGCAGACCAATATCATCGGATACTTTGCGGGCATTCTCGCCTTCAACGCAGCGACCCATCCTTATACTTATCTCCTAGCAGCCGCTGCTGAGACCTATGCATTGTATGTTGCGATGTACTGGAAAGCACAATACCAACGTCCTCGCCCCTCGCGCCGCAGCCCGTGGCTAATGCCGCCGATCAACCCGCCCGGCCACGCTGCCTTCCCGAGCGGCCATAGCACGCAAGCGCACCTGATCGCCTTCATGCTCGGTCAAATTCTTCCGCCAGCCGGCGTGTTTAGCTTTATACCAGGAGGAGCCATCCAGGAACCAAAGCCGTCGAATTTCGACAACGGTCCGCTAGCTCGGATGGCCGAGCGGATCGCGCGCAATCGCGAAGTTCTCGGCCTTCATTACCCTAGCGACAGCCTGGCTGGTAAGATCCTGGCCGGGTTGGCCGGACCCAAGCTTTTGGCCGTACTGAAGAAAATTGCCGCTCGGACAGAACCCGCCTCGGGAAAGATCGACTTGCTCCAATTAGCAAAGGCCGAGTGGTGAGAAGTTTTCACTGCCACTCTGGGCGCCGGAAAGGAACCGCCTCCTTACTCGCCGTGGTCACAGAGACGTAGCGATGGATCGAGTCCGGAGCGAGCAAATGCATGGCATCGTCGGCCTGGCGATGCGAAGCAGCCATAGTAGCAAGCGGCTTCCAGCACCTCGCGGGTGACGAGCGCCGGTCCCTGTTCCGGACGCAAGAAGCGCGGCTGGGCGTGACCGAAATGGCGTTCCGTCTAGGCCGGCACTGATCGACGATCTATCGCGAGCTGGGCCGCACGGCGGCCAGCGTTGGCGACCCCATATCACCAGTCCAAGCGTGCTCGGCCATGAGCGACCAATGAAGCATGTCCCGGACTGGTTTCATCTCTCCATACGCGCGCACCATGTCAAACAGGTTACGCGTGGCCTATGCGCCCTTGAGCCGCCGCCCCTTGCCCGCCTCTGGAACGGATACCACGAGACAGCATGCGAAGCTTTGGGCCGGATCGCGAACCGGGCCAGGACGCCATCGTGCTAAACTGCGCCGTGATCGCGACAAAGATCCGGCGTCTGGTCGCGGGTTACACGAAGCTGCAGGCCTACACCGCGAATAATGAGGCTGCACTGATCGACCCCCGAGGCCGTCCACCGCGCTTCAGGTCAGGGCCACCAGGACTGGACGGACGGCTCGGCTACCCGGCAATCTTACTCGCGGCGAAGCGCCCCAGGTTTTTGACGCTCTCGCTTTTTGGTGCATGCTGCATAGCAACTCCGCAAGCTTTATAAATTGCGGGGTAGCAAAGCAGGGAAATTAGGCCATGCGGAGCCATGATGCTGCATCGAACCTACAAGGCCTGGAGCTAAAGCGGCGTAACCTGATCACGTTCGGAACCATGGCCGGGCTGATCGGCGCCAGTTCCAGCGCCTACGCCCAAGCAGCTACTCCCAAGCGGGGTGGCCGCCTGCTGATCGGTTCGGCCGGCGGCGGCGCCAAGGACAAGCTGGATGCCCATGGCCCCATCAGCAATCCGGACATCGCACGGGTTTTCGCGTTGTACGAGCCGTTAGCAAAGTACAATGCAAATTATGAGTTCGAGATGGTCCTCGCCGAGGAGATCTCAGGCAACGACAGCGCGGACGTCTGGACGGTCCGGCTGCGGCCGGGCGTGGAATTCCACAACGGCAAGACGTTGACCGCCGATGACGCGATCGCGTCCATCCAGCGGCTCATCGACCCCAAACGCTCCGCGGCTGCGTCGTCGCTGGCGGACATCGATCCCCAAGGCTTCAAAAAGCTTGACGACCGCACGTTCACCATCCAGTTGAACCAGCCCTTCGCGGCGTTCGACATCCAGCTCGGCCAATACGGCAATGGGATCGTGCCCGTAGGCTATGACCCGGCGGCGCCGGTCGGAACCGGCCCTTTCAAGTTCGGCGCCTTCACCCCCGGCGACCGCACGGTGTTCCCGGCCCACAAGAACTACTGGCGCACCGGCCTGCCCTATGTTGACGAGTTGGTCATCATCGATTTTCCCGACGAGACCGCGCGCATCAACGCCCTGATGAGCGGGCAGGTGCACGCCATCGACAACGTGCCCTTCGCGCAGACCCGGCCGCTCGGCATGGCGCAAGGGCTGAAGACGCTCGTGGCCAAGACCGGGGCCTGGCTGCCGTTCACCATGCGCGTGGACCAGGCGCCGTTCGACGATGTGCGCGTGCGGCAGGCGATGCGCCTGCTGGTGGACCGCAAGCAAATGGTCGAGCAGGCGCTGTCCGGCTACGGCAGCCTCGCCAACGACCTGTATAGCCCATTCGATCCGGCCTATGCATCCCACCTGCCGCAGCGGAACCAAGACCTCGATCAGGCAAAGTCCCTGCTGCGGATGGCGGGCCATGCCGATCTGCAGGTCGAGCTGGTGACCGCTGCCATCTCGGCGGGCGTGGTGGAGGCGGCGCAGGTGCTGGCTGAGCAGGCCCGTGGCGCCGGGGTCAAGATCAACCTGCGCAAGGTCGATACCGGCGTGTTCTATGGCAACGACTACCTGAAATGGCCGTTTGCGCAGGACTTCTGGTACACCCGTGACTATCTGGCCCAGAGTGCGAACTGCGCCCTTCCGGGGGCGATCTACAACGAGACGCATTTTGCCGACCCGAAGTATGCCAGTTTCATTGCCGAGGCGCGCCGGACGCTGGACAAGGCCAAGCGCACCGAGATCCTGCACGATGCGCAGAAGATCGAATACGAGACCGGCGGATATATTATTTGGGGCTTTCGCGATCAGGTGGACGCCTACTCAACGAAGATCACCGGCCTCGTTCCCTCCAAGACCGGCACGCCGCTCGGGAACTACAACTTCGCTTCCGTGCACTTTGTCTGAAACGGCGGTGCGGCAGCGATGATACCCGTTCTGCTGCGGCGCCTCGGCCTTGGGCTGATCACGCTGGCGCTCGTCTCGCTTTTGGTGTTCGCGACGACGCAGGCGCTGCCGGGGGACGCGGCGCAGGCGATGCTCGGCAAGGAGGCCACCACAGAACGGCTGGCCGCCCTCTGCGGGAGCAACTGCACCTGACGGCGCCGGTATGGCAGCAGTATGCCCTCTGGATTGGAGGAGTCCTTCGTGGCGACTTCGGCCAATCGCTGGCGACCGAGCAGCCTGTATGGGACCTGCTGCGCGCGCGCATCGGCAACTCGGCGTTCCTGGTGCTGGCCGCGGCGCTGATCGCCATCCCGGCCTCCATCCTGATCGGGGTCGCCGGCGCGGTGCGGCGCGACCGGGCGGTCGATCATATCCTGTCCATGGCCAGCCTGGTACTCGCCGCGCTGCCCGACTTCGTCATCGGCATCCTGCTGGTGATGCTGTTCGCAACCCAGGTGTTCCACGTGCTGCCGGCGGTGACGATGCTGGACAACGATGTGCCGATCTGGCGCCAGGCCGCCCAAGTCATCCTGCCGGCGGTGACGCTCGACATCGCCGTCATTCCCTACATGGCCCGCATCATGCGCGCCTCGATGATCGAGGTGCTGGAAAGCGAGTATGTCCAGATGGCCCGGCTGAAGGGCATGCCGCCGGCCCGGGTGATCCTGCGGCACGCGCTGCCCAATGCCATGGTGCCGTTCATCCAGGTCACCGCGCTGCAGCTTGCCTGGCTGGCCGGCGGCGTGGTGGTGGTCGAATTCGTGTTCCGCTTTCCCGGCATCGGACAGGCGCTGATCGATGCCGTCGCCAACCGCGACCTGCCGGTGGTGCAGACGCTCGCATTGCTGATCGGCGCGGTCTATGTGCTGCTGAATACGCTGGCCGACGTCGCGACGATCCTGCTCACGCCGCGGCTGCGGACGGCGCATTCGTGAGTGCCGTAGCCACCATCGAGAAACCTGTGCGGCACGCCGGGTTACTGGGCCGCGCGTTGTCGTTTCGACGCGCCCAGCTTGGCCTGGCGACGGTCGTGGCCATCGCGGCCATCGCCATGCTGGGCCCGCTCGTCGCACCGCACTCCGCGACGTCGTTCGTCGGCGCCCCATACGGCGACCCAACAGCCCGGGCGCTCTTCGGCACCGATGGCCTGGGCCGCGACGTATTCAGCCGCTTCCTTTGGGGAGGCCGCTCCATATTGGCGATGTCGCTCGCTGCGACGGTCGTGGGACTAGCGGCCGGGATCGCCGTCGGGCTGACCGCGGCCTACGTGCGGGGCTGGGCGGATGAGGTGCTCATGCGCCTGATGGACGTGGCGCTGGCGTTCCCGCAGATCGTGCTGGTGCTGCTGCTGGTGGCCACGCTCGGGCCGCAGCCATGGCTGATCGTGCTGACCGTCGGACTCGGCCACGCGCCGCGCGTCGCTCGTGTCACGCGGGCGGTGGCGCTGGAGGTTGTCGAGCGCGATTTCATCAAGTCGGCAAAGGCGCTCGGCGAACCCGCCTGGCGCATTCTGGGCGCCGAGGTGCTGCCAAACATCTCCTCGCCTCTCTTGGTCGAGTTCGGGCTGCGGCTGACCTATTCCATTGGGGCGATCGCCGCGATCGGGTTCATCGGCTTCGGCGTCCAGCCCCCAGCGGCGGATTGGGGCTTGATGATCAACGAAAACCGGATCGGGCTGTCAATCCAGCCATGGTCGGTGCTGCTGCCGGTGCTGGCGATCGGGCTGCTGACCGTGGGCATGAACCTGTTCACCGACGGCATCGCCCGGGCCTCGATCGGCATCGACCGCGGCGCGGCGCAATGATCGACCGCGGAGCGGCGAAATGACCAGTGCCACCGTCCAGGTGGCTGGCCTGCGGGTCGGGCTGGCCGGCTCGGCGCTCGATATCGTCGATGGCATCGGCTTCGAGATTGCTGCGGGCGAGGTGGCCGGGCTTGTGGGCGAGTCTGGCTCGGGCAAGACGACGGTGGGGCTGGCCCTGCTCGGCCATTGCCGCAACGGGGCCGCGATCACCGCGGGCGTGGTGCTGATCGACGGCATCAACGTGCTGCACGCGACCGCGCCGGAGCTGCAGGCATTGCGTGGGCCAGCCGTAGCGTATGTCCCGCAGGACCCCGGCACGGCGCTCAACCCGGCGCTGCGCGTGGGCGAGCAGATCGCCGAAATGCTCCTCGTGCACGTGCCCAGGCTCGATGCGCGAGAGCGGGCGGCTCGCCTGGCCGAGCTGCTGCAGGAGGTGCGGCTGCCAGCCGGCGACGCCACGCTGCGCCGCTATCCACACCAGTTCTCCGGTGGGCAGCAGCAGCGCATCGCCCTGGCGATGGCGTTCGCGTGCCGGCCCCGCCTGATCGTCCTGGACGAGCCGACGACCGGCCTCGACGTGACCACCCAGGCGCATATCCTTGATACCGTCCGCAGCCTGTGCGCGCTGCACGGGAGCGCTGCGCTGTATGTCAGCCATGACCTCGCGGTCGTCGCGGGGCTCGCCGACCGGGTGATGGTCATGTACTCCGGCCGCATCATCGAGGCCGGATCCAGCGCACAGGTGTTTGGCGCCCCAGGCCATCCTTATACGCAGCACCTGCTGCGCGCAGTGCCCGATCCCGCCGGGCACCGCGGAGTTTCGGGCATCCCTGGTCATGCTCCGTCCCCGTCCAGCCGCCCGGACGGCTGCGCCTTCGCGCCGCGTTGCGACCGCGCCAGCGACATCTGTCGCCGCACCGTCCCGCCTGCGACCATGCGCGCGGCCGGACATCGGGTGCACTGCTGGCATGCTGATGTCACGGAGACGCTCGCCATCCCAGCTGTGCTGCGGGGCGGGTTCACTGCCAGACCCGCGCTGCTGGCCGTGCAAGGTCTGGACGCATCCTATGGTCCCGCCAAGGTGCTGCACGGCATCGACCTGGTTATCCAACAGGGCGAGTGCCTGGCGCTGCTGGGCGAGTCCGGCAGCGGCAAGACCACGCTGGCGCGCTGCATCGCCGGGCTGCACCCGGGGCACAGCGCGCCGGTCAGGCTGCATGGGCAATCACTACCGTGCTCGGTCCGCGACAGGAAGCAGGCCGCGCGGCAGGCGATCCAGTATGTGTTTCAAAACCCCTACGCGTCGCTCAACCCACGCCGCACGATCGGCGAGATCGTCGCGCGGCCGCTGCAGGTGTTCTTCCGGCTGTCCGCCAACGAGGCCGCCCGAAAGGTCGGCGCTGCTCTGGAGCGGGTGGCGCTCAGCACGGCGATGGCACGGCGCTACCCCGATCAGCTCAGCGGCGGTGAGCGCCAGCGGGTTGCCGTTGCCCGTGCGCTGGCGGCCGAACCTGAGCTCCTGGTATGTGACGAGATCACCTCGGCGCTGGACGTCTCGGTGCAGGCCGCGATCATGGAGCTGCTGGTCGGGCTGCGGCAGAGCATGGGCCTGAGCATGCTGTTCGTGACGCACAACCTGTCTTTGGTGCGCGGGGTAGCGGACCGCGTCGCGGTGATGAACGCGGGCCGGATCGTCGAACTCGGGCCGACGGCGGAGGTCTTCGACGCGCCGCGTGCCGACTATACGCGCGAGCTGCTGGCAAACACTCCGGGATTTCGGAGTGTACCGCTCACGCTCGACGCGGCGGTTTGAACGACGCAGGGGGACCGAAATGAACTGGAATGTCTTCATCACCTGCGCTGTGACCGGCGCCGGCGACACGGTCAGCAAAAGCGATCTGGTTCCGATCACGCCGAAACAGATCGCGGCATCGGCCATCGAGGCCGCCAAGGCTGGGGCAGCGGTGGCCCATATCCACGTGCGCGACCCCGCGACCGGCGCTGCATCGCGCGACATAGCGCTGTATCGCGAGGTCGTCGAGCGGGTGCGCGAGTCCGATACCGACGTCGTGCTGAACCTGACCGCAGGAATGGGCGGCGACCTCGTGCTCGGCAGCCCCGAGGCGCCATTGCCGCTGAACGCCGCCCTGACCGATATGGTGGGTGCGGAGGAGCGCGTCGCCCATGTCACGGAACTGCTGCCGGAGATCTGCACGCTCGACTGTGGATCGATGAACTTCGCGGCGGGCGATTATGTCATGACCAACACGCCAGGCATGCTGCGGGCGATGGCCCGTCGGGTACAGGCGCTCGGGGTGCGCCCGGAGATTGAGGTGTTCGACACCGGCCACCTCGTGCTCGCCCGCCAGCTCATCAAGGAAGGGCTGATCGACGACCCGGTGATGATCCAGCTGTGCATGGGTGTGCCTTACGGCGCGCCCGATGACCCGTCCACGCTGATGGCGATGGTGCACAACCTGCCGCCGGGCTGCGTGTTCTCGGCCTTCGCCATCGGCCGCAATCAGCTTCCCTATGTGGCGCTGGCGGCGATCGCCGGCGGCAATGTCCGCGTGGGCCTGGAGGACAACATATACCTGTCGCACAAGCGCCTTGCGACGAATGGCGAGCTGGTGGAGCGTGCCGCCTCCATCCTGACGGCGATGAACGTCCGGATCGTGGGACCGGCGGAGGTGCGCCGCAAGCTGCAGTTGCGAGATGCAGCGGGCGAGCAGGCCGCATGAACGCGGTGCGCCGGTGTGCGGTGGTCGGCGCCGGAGTGATCGGCGGCGGATGGGCCGCGCGCTTCCTGCTGAACGGGTTGGATGTGACCGTCTTCGACCCATCGCCGAACACCGAACGCGGCGTGCGCGAGATGCTGGCCAATGCGGAACGGGCGTGCGGCAAGCTGACGCTCGCTCCGCAGGTGAAACTGGGGACGCTGCGCTTCTCCGGCTCGGTCATGGAGGCGGTGCGCGACGCAGACCTGATCCAAGAGAGCGCGCCGGAGCGTGAGGAGCTCAAGACGCAACTGCTGGCCGAGGTCGATGCGCATGCCCGACCGGACGCCCTGGTCTGTTCCTCCACATCCGGCCTGCTGCCGAGCCGGCTGCAAAGCGCGATGGCGCGTCCCGGGCGCTTCGTGGTCGGCCATCCGTTCAACCCGGTGTACCTGCTGCCGCTGGTCGAGGTGTGCGCTGGCGCCCGCACCGATCCGGCCGCGGTGGACCGGGCGATCGCCTTCTATGCCGGCCTCGGAATGAAGCCGCTGCACGTGCGGAAGGAGATCGATGGCTTCATCGCCGACCGGCTACTGGAGGCGCTGTGGCGTGAGGCGTTGTGGCTGGTGCATGACGGCGTGGCCACGACGGCCGAGGTGGACGACGCCATCCGCTACGGCGCCGGGCTGCGCTGGGCGTTCATGGGCACTTTCCTGGTTTACCGGCTTGCGGGGGGTGAGGCAGGCATGCGGCATTTCATGCAGCAGTTCGGACCGGCGCTGAAACTGCCATGGACCAAGCTGATGCAGGTGCCGGACCTTACCGGTGCCTTCATTGACGAAATTGCCAGGCAGTCGGATTTGCAGGCCGGCGGCCAGGAGCTGCGCGCGCTGGAGCAGAAGCGCGACGATTGCCTGGTCGCCGTCATGCAGGCGCTGAAGCTGCAAAACTATGCCGCTGGCGAGCTGCTCGCGTCGCATGAGAAGCGGCTGTATGCGGCAGCGCACCAGCCCGGCACGGTGGCGCCAGATACGTCGAAGCCGTTGCGGCTCCACGCGGGCACGGTACGGCCGGATTGGATCGACTACAACAACCATATGACCGAGAGCCGCTATTTGCAGGCGTTCGGCGACGCGTCCGACGCGCTGCTGCGCTTCCTGGGCGTGGACGGCTCCTACCTTGCTGCCGGATTCAGCTACTACACCGTCGAAACGCATATCATGCACGTGAGGGAGATCGCCGGCCTGTCTCCCTATTATGCAACCACGCAGGTTTTGGGCGCTGACGACAAGCGGCTCCATTTGTTCCACTGTCTCTACAACGGCAGCAGCGACGAGCTGCTCGCAACGGCGGAGCAGATGCTGCTGCATGTCGATACAAGCCGCGGTCGTGCGTGCCCCGGCCAACCGGACGTCATCCGTCGCGTGCAGGCATTGTGCGACGCGCATAGCGGCTTGCCGCGTCCGGAGCAGGCAGGGCGCAGCGTCGGTTCGCCAAAGCGCCGAGGAGTCAATGGCCCGGAGCTGACGCGGATGCTCGACCCCGAGGTCAGGGCATTCATCGCTAAGACAGAAGCGTTTTATCCGCCCGCTGCCAATCACGCTGATATCGCCAAGAACCGGATAGCTTACGACAGGATGTGCGCCGCATTCCGCAGGCCGCGCCCCGAAAGCGTTTCGGTGATCGACACGTCGTTGCAGGCAAAAGGTCCGGACCGTGAGCTGCGGCTTCGCCGATACAGCGTCGCATCGGCACGGCCCGGTTCGGTGCTGTTGTATCTGCATGGCGGCGGCTATGTCCTGGGCAGCCTCGATAGCCACGACGATATCTGCGCGGAGCTGTGCCTCGCCGCGGCAACCGAGGTGGTCGCACTCGATTACCGGTTGGCGCCTGAACATCCCTTTCCTGCGGCGCTGGACGACACGGAGGCTCAGGGCTTTCGCACCAAAAACTCTCTCTCCACGGTCTGCTTGCGAGGCGTGACGTGATGCTGGATCCGTAGTAGCCGGGCGACGTTGTTTGCGCCTCATCAGGGGCGTGCGCCATGGTTCCTTCCGCTTGCAAGCTTTT
>JANXVC010000170.1 GCA_025351925.1 Rhodospirillales bacterium
CTTGCGCTGCTGGCGCGGAATGTGATGGCGGCGGTCCTGGTTCAGCTTGAATGGCAAGATGGGCATCCGGAGTTTGGGAGAGTAATCCCCTACGTCACCCGACGCTTCAGCACCACCGCCCGATCCGTGCACCACGCTGGCCCCAGTCGGTCAGCTTTTTATGCCGCATCCGGCGATGGCTGGCATAGCGCTCGGAAGGCGCGAGCGCCGTCAGGAACGGCAAGCCCCACACACGTCCTGCCCATGGGACGTTGGGCAGCAGCATGACCGAAAGCCAGCGCAGGCCGCTCGCCTTGACGAAATGGCCTTGCGAAGAGCGGACCGGATCGCGGTAGATGCCGCGTGCCGCGATTTTTGCCCCCCACCGGCGCTCCAGCGTGTCGTCGAGGCCGATCACGACGGGACCGTCGGGGACGAAGGTGCTGACCAGCAGGCGAAACAGGCAGCGTGCGAGCCGCAGGCTCGACCAGCGATTGCGGTTGAGAACCCGGTGGTAGTTCGTGAAGCGTGGATCCTGGTCGAGGCCGACGACGCGCAAAGCAGACGCGACGGTGCGTCGTCCGGGGCTCAGGATGGCACCGGCGATCAGCACCAGCACATGCTGCCAAGTGGGCGCGGTGAAGGCTGCGCTGAACGGCTTCATCCAGGAGCCCAACCTCGTCGATGTTATATCGCCCGTCCGTTCTGCTGGCACTCGTTTGCTCCCCACTCGATGTCGAGGAGAGATTTGCCAATACCGCCTCAGCCGAAAGCCCCAGGCTCGATCACAAGCGATCCAGGTCCGGCAGCAGCCCGAAAATGGCCAAAGCCAAGCTCAACCTACTGATCTCAATGGTCCATTGAACGCTTTCCTTGCGGACGGCCCGGCAAGGCTGCTTCGATGCGGCAGAGGTGTTCGCGATGGGCTCTGATAACCGAGTTCGCAGGCCAATATCCGAGCTGACTGATAGGCAGCGTGAGGAAGCCATGGGCCGGTTCGCGGTTCTGCGCCCGTTCCTTGAGGAGGGAGTGCCTCTCGCTCGGTCAGCAGCGGAGGCCGTCGTCCCGATCCGGACGGCCCGCCGGTGGCTCGCGCGCTATCAGACCGACGGCCTGGTCGGCCTGGCACGGCCGGTCCGGTCCGACACCGGACGGCGCCGAATGCCCGCCGAGATGGTCGAGCTGATCGAGGGGATGGCATTGGGAAAGCCCCGTCCCTCGGTCGCCACACTCCATCGTCGGCTGAAGGCGATCGCGAAGAGGAAAGGCTGGCCGATGCCGTCGATTAGGAGCGTCCATTCGGTCGCCTCCAGCCTCGATCCCGCCATGGTCACGCTCGCCCAGGACGGGGCCGCCGCCTACCGCGACCGCTTCGAAATCATTCACCGGCACCGCGCCGGAAAGCCCAACGCCGTCTGGCAGGCCGATCACACCGAGCTTGACATCCTGATCCTCGACGCCAACGGCACGGCGGTGCGTCCTTGGCTGACCGTGGTGGTCGATGACCACTCCCGCGCTGTCGCGGGCTTCACCACCTTCGTCGGAGCGCCGTCCGCATTGCAGACCTCGCTCGCGCTCCGCCAGGCAATCTGGCGCAAGACGGACCCGGCCTGGCAGGTCTGCGGCATCCCGGACGTCCTCTACGTCGATCACGGCTCCGACTTCACCAGCACGCATCTCGAACAGGTCGCAGCCGACCTGCGCTTCGCCATCACCTTCTCCAGGGTCGCCCGTCCCCAGGGACGGGGCAAGATCGAGCGCCTGTTCGGCACCATCAACACCGAGCTGCTGGCGGACCTGCCCGGCCACCTCGAACACGGCAGGCCGGCGACGCCGCCTGCGCTGTCGTTGCCGGAGCTCGACGCCGCGATCGGCGCGTTCATCGTTGGCGACTACAACGCGCGCAAGCATGGCGAGATCGGCGTTTCCCCGCGCGCTTGCTGGATCGCCGAAGGATGGCTGCCGCGCATGCCGGATCGCTTGGAGGACCTGGATGAGCTGCTGGTGATGGTCGCGCAGTCCCGCATGATCCGGCGGGACGGCATCCGCTTCCAAGGCCTGCGCTACACCGACCCGACCCTTGCAGCCTACGTCGGCGAGACCGTTGCGATCCGATACGATCCTCGGGACATCGCCGAGGTTCGCGTGTTCCACCGCGGCCGGTTCCTATGCCGGGCGATCGACCAGGAGCACGCCGGGCAGACTGTCACGCTCAAAGACGTCCAGACAGCTCGGCGAGCCCGCCGCCGGTCTCTGCGCGGCGAGATCAATCAAAAGGTCTCGCGCGTCGCGGACTTCTTGCCCAGGCGCCCGGAGGCCACACCGACGCCGAAAGCCGACCCGCCGGCACGGACAAAACCGAAGCTCCGCCTCTACTATGAGGACAGGTGATGGGCGGCGTGCCTGCCAAGCCACAGTCGTTCATCATGACAAAGGAGCACCGGCGCTATGTTGAGTTCGCCAGTGCAGTGCGCAGGAGCAAGACGATCGGCCTGTGCTACGGCCCCGCCGGCATCGGCAAGACGGTTTCCGCCCTGCGCCTGTCAAACTGGAACACGATTGCCCCGGAGCTGACCAGGGTCCATTGGGAGGACGCCGACGCGAAGCTTGCCGCGGCCTGCGCCCGCTCCGGCACCGTGTTCCACACGGCCAGGGTCGGAGCGAGCTGGCGTCACTTCCGGGACGACTTGGGATTGGACATGTATTGCTTCGGCCGCGTTGTCGCCCTCGACGTCGAGCGCAGGACAGGTCAGAAAACACGCGGACCAAGCCAGGTCGAACTGGTCGTGGTCGATGAAGCGGAGCGGCTGAACGCGGCGTTCCTCGAATGGCTTCGGGACGAGTTCGACTGCAACGCCATGGGCGTAATCCTGACCGGGATGCCGGGCATCGAGAAGCGCATGTCGCGCTACCCGCAACTCTACAGCAGGGTCGGCTTCGCCCACGAATACCGGCCGTTGCAGAAAGAGGAGTTGGTTTTCGTCCTTCAGCGCCACTGGAGAAAGTTGGGCCTGGAGATGAACGAAGACGAGTTCACCGATGCGCAGGCCATTGCCGCGGTTGTCCGCGTCACCGGCGGCAACTTCCGCCTGCTGCAACGCCTTTTCGCCCAGGTTGAGCGCGTCATGAAGATCAACGAACTGTCGTCGCTCACCGAGGACGTGATCGAAGCTGCCCGCAGCACGCTGGTGATTGGTGCCACATAGTCCTGCCGAAACCGTGCCAACTACCGATGCAGGTCACAGTTGTTTTCAGCTTTCCGAGACGGTAGCGTGAACGGGTCTAGACCCCAGCGAGACGGAGCGCCTCGTTCCCGTGTCCCTCTATGGCTATGCCCGCGTCAGCACCCTCGACCAGGATCTTGGCATCCAGCGTGCCGCCCTCAAAGCAGCGGGCTGCAAGGTGATCCGTGCCGAGAAGGCCAGCGGCACGCACCGCGACGGCCGGACCGAGCTGCAGGTGCTGCTCGACTTCGTGCAGCCCGGCGACATCCTGGTCGTCACCCGCATCGACCGCCTCGCCCGGTCGATGAAGGACCTGCAGGACATCGTGCATGAGTTGAAAGAAAAGCACGTCGCCCTGCGCGCGACCGAGCAGCCGGTGGACACCGGCACGGCGGCCGGCAAGGCGTTCCTCGACATGCTGGGCGTGTTCGCCGAGTTCGAGACCAACCTGCGCCGCGAGCGCCAGCTCGAAGGCATCAAGACCGCGAAAGCCCGTGGCATCTACAAGGGCCGCAAACCCACGATCAATCCGGCTGAACTACGCCGCCTGCGTGACGAGGAAAAACTCGGGCCTGCTGCCATTGCGCGCCGGCTCGGTATCGGCAGGGCGAGCGTCTACCGCGTGCTTGGGAAACCGATGCTGCAGGCGTAAAAGCCCGAATTACTCGGCAAGCTCTACTTTGCGGCTGACATCACGAATGTTGGGTCGGCCCCTGTTTGCGAGCACAAGCCCCGATGATGGCAAGCGCCTATACATACCAGACGAGCCGATTTCGGTCGGCTCGTCTGAGGAGCTTGGCGCCGCCCGTTGCGGGCCGGGCGGCGCTGGGCTTCACGGCGCCGGGGTCAGCGCCTCGGCCGCGATCTTCGTCGCGATGGCCTGGCCGAGCGTGATCCCGTCATCGGCGTCACGCTGCCAATGGATGCCGAGATAGATCCGGCTCTCCGCATTTTCCCAGGACGCGGCGTTGAGAGAGACGTAGTGCAGCGTCCTCATCGGGCGGAGCTTGCCGTTAGCATCGAAAGTGTGGCCGTTGTACTCGTCCGACACAAAGTCGAACGCGCTGGCGTTGCTGTTCGGGTCGAGGTTCAGAGCCTTGCCGATCATGGTGAACACGGCGGCACCGAACACCGCATGGCCGGAGGGATAGGCCGGAAAAGGCGGGGTCACGTTAAGCACGGCGCCGTTGGATGCGACTTGCCCGAGCGGCGTCCAGATGCCGTCGTCCGGATGAGCCGGATCGGGAGCTTTGTTCCGCAGGTAGGTGATGGGACGGGCGACGTTGTAGGTGAATTTGCCGTCCCAGGCAGCGACGCCCGCATCCGCCAGCGCGAGGTTCACCAGAGCGAGATAACGTGCCGCCTCTGTGGGGGAATGACCGGCCGGGTTGGCCTTCATTTGGTCGAGGTAAATCGAAGTCGCGAGCATGTTGTAGAGTCGCGGCGGCGCGCAGAGCAGCGCCGTGGCGTCGTAGCCCCAGAACGTGCCCTCGATGGTTTGCCCGTCGGTGCGCTGGGTCGCCGTGATTGCGCGCAATCCGCCGCCGGAGGGGACCGGCGTATTTGGCGCCGGAGCCCAGCCGCCGAAGGCGCGTACACCGTAGCGCGAGTGGATCATCCCCGTGCCGCTGTGCGGATCGGGAATCATCGGGCCGTAGGCGCCCTCGTTGAGGCTTTGCAGGAAGCCGGCCTCTGTCGCAGTGGGAACTGGCAAAGCGGTGCCGCCGACCGTGATCCCTGCCGCTGGCGTGAATTCGTGCGGCGTAATCACGAAGGGCATTACGTTGCCCCAGTTGGACCCGAGCTGCAGCGTGCCGCCGCTGATCGGGTCCATGGTCCAGGCGAGCGGGTCTTCAGGCTCTTGAACGGGGATAGTAAAGTATTTTTCCCAGCAGAGCGGGGCGGGCAACACGGTGTTGGCGGGTTGGCCTGGGATCGTCGGCTGGCACTTGGTCGGGTCGACCACAACGGTCGAACCATCGCCTCCGCGCAGGGCGAGCACGGCGGCTGCAGTTTGGCGGCCAATAGCGGTTCCGGCTGCGATGCGCTGAGTGGCCTGGCCGGCGCTATGCGTCGCTTCCTGCGCCGCCACGAGGATCGTGATCTCCAACATGTTGGCGTCGATGAGCGCCGCCTTCTTGGGGTAGAGCGCCACGAGCGTGTCATGCGCGGCCTGTGTGATCGCGGCAGAAAGCGAGGCGGATTGCAGCGTCGGCGCCGGTCCGCCGACCGAGGCGAGCACGGTGCTGCGAATGCTCTGCGTGGCATTCGCGGGTTTGTAGCTGGCGAAGCGCGGGTCGATGGCGCTGGCAGCCTCGAACATGGCCAGGTGCACGATGGCGAGGGCGCGGCTGGCGCGTGGCGGGCCGAACTGCTCGCCATAGGTCGGCTCGAACACCGACAGCATCATGCCGTTGAAGCTGGTTTTCTGCCCGGCGGTCGTGTGGTCGATTGAAGTCATGTCCAGCGCGGCATGGTTCCAGGCGAGCAGGACAAGCAGCGCCGGGTCGAGCGTCGGCTCAGCCTGAAGTTTCCTGAACGCGCGGAGTAGCGGGCTTTCGCGCACATAACCGGCATAGTCGATCGGGTTTATTGGCGGCTGGATGCGCTCGTTTTGAAAGCTCTGGAGCACTTCGGGGCGTAGCAGGAGGGCGCGTGGCGTGGCGGTAAGAGGTGCGCCGGGCTGGGAAGTAGCCGATGGCGCAGGCGGAGGCGGGACCATGCCAGCCGGCGGGGTCGCAAGATTTCCGGTGCCGTAGATGGCGCCGAAATTGTCGGCGGGCGCGAGAGGAGCGGCGGCGGGCGCCCGCTCGGCGGGGGCGGGCTGCGCGTTGGCCGGCCCGGCTAGGGCGCTGGCGAGGAGCAAGGCTGCGGCTGGTATATGTCGGGGCACGGTGGCTCTCCCTTTATTCGATTTCAGGTAACTGCCCAGGTCCGCTGAGGGATCAGCCGGTTCGCAGCTGCGCGAGCAGCTGTGAGGGCTGAGCGGCGAGTGCACTCAGGATGTCCCATCCCTGCTTTTTTGCCGTCGAGAGCAGCGAACGAATGATCCCGAACTC
>JANXVC010000204.1 GCA_025351925.1 Rhodospirillales bacterium
CCGATGCCGCCGCCGCAGACCGCCGTGCCGGCGCTGGCCGCCGCCGCGTTCGACGCGCGAGCGGCTGCATTGCGCGGCTCGGCGAGCCTGCCCAGCACGGCGATCCTGGCGCCCGGCCCGGCCGACGCGCTGCTGGGCGCCGATACCGGCGGCATCGCGCCGAGCTTCTCCCCGGTGGGGCCCGACGGCACGCTGACCCGCGCGGCCCTGGCGCGGCTCGCGGCGCAGGGCATGACCGCCGAGGTCGCGCTGGCCCGGCTGCTGTCGGGCGACGCGATTCTGGCTCCGGCGGGGCTTTCGGCGCACCAGGCCATGCACGACGCCGTTGCGCCCTATCTGCACGCCATGCCGCCCCGCCCAGTCGCCGGCGCCGTCCCGGCAGCGCCGCCGCACCGCCGCGAGCTGCCCGCCCGTCGCCGCGGCTACACCCAAAAGGCCGCGGTCGGCGGACACCGCGTCTATGTCCGTACCGGCGAATATGCCGATGGCACATTGGGTGAGGTCCACGTCACCCTGCCGCGGGAGGGCGCGGCGCTGCGCAGCATGATGGACAGCCTGGCCGCCGCCGTCAGCCTCGGCCTGCAGCATGGCGTCGCGCTACAGGACTACGTGGACAGCTTCACCCTGACCCGGTTCGGACCGGCCGGCCGGGTGGAGGGCGACCCGGACGTCGGCCACGCGACCTCGATCCTCGACTACGTTTTTCGCAATCTGGCCGTCACCTATCTCGGGCGCTGCGACGTGCCGGAGGGAGTGCCGGACGCTGTGGATGACAGTTCATCCAGCTGGCCGCTGCTGCCGATGGAGCTGCCGGCCCAGCGCCGCACCAAACGGCCGGGGCTGCGGTTGGTCGCCAACGGATAGGAGCCGGAATGAACGTAATCGACGCAAAACTGGCCGAACTCGGCATTACCCTGCCGCCGGCCATGGCGCCGGTCGCCAACTACGTGCCCTACGTCGTGACCGGCAACCTGGTGATCATCTCCGGCCAGCTTCCGGCAGTGGACGGCAAGGTCACGGTCACCGGCAAGGTCGGCGTCGATGTCAGCGTCGAGCAGGGCCAGCACGCCGCCCAGCTGTGCTTCACCAACTTGCTGGCCCATCTGCGCGCGGCGTGCGGCGGCGACCTGGACCGGGTCCGGCGGGTGGTGCGGCTCGGCGGGTTCATCGCCTCGCCGGAAAGCTTCACGCAGCACGCTACCGTGATGAACGGCGCATCGGACCTGGCCGTCGCGGTGTTCGGCGACGCCGGGCGGCACGCCCGCAGCACGATCGGCGTTCCTGCCTTGCCGCTCGACGCCGCTGTTGAGGTCGAGGGCCTATTCGAAATTGGTTAAAGGCTTTCCTCGGGCGGCCTCCGCGCTATATGCCGCGGATGCCCGATGGCCTTCCGACACTTACCCTGACCCTGCACCCGCACATCGCCGAGATCCCGGCGGCGGAGTGGGACGCCTGCGCCGGTCCAGGCAATCCCTTCGTCAGCCACGCGTTCCTGAGCGCGCTGGAGGATAGCGGGTCCGCCAACGCGCGCACCGGCTGGATGCCGCAGCACGCGGCGCTTCGCGAGCAGGACCGCATCGTGGCCGTCGTGCCGATGTATGCGAAGTCGCACAGCTACGGCGAATACGTCTTTGACCATAGCTGGGCGAACGCCTTTGAGCGCGGCGGCGGCAGCTACTACCCAAAACTGCAGGTCGCCGTGCCGTTCAGCCCAGTGCCCGGTCCGCGCCTGCTGGCCCGCGACGGCATTGAGACCGAGGCGCTGGGCCACGCGCTGGCGCAGGCCTGCGGTGAGCTGGGCCTGTCTTCGGTGCACGCGACCTTCTGCACGTCGGTGGACTGGGAAGCGTTGGGTCGCGCCGGCTGGCTGCAGCGGCTGGGCACGCAGTTTCATTGGGAGAACGCGGGCTACAAGACGTTCGACGATTTCCTGGGTGCGCTGAGCTCCCGCAAGCGGAAGTCGATCAAGCGGGAGCGGCGGGACGCCAACGCGGCGGGACTGGACTTCGTCGCGTTGCGCGGGCACGAGATCAAGCCGAAGCACTGGGACGCGTTTTACAAATTCTACACCTCGACCGTCGATCGCAAGTGGGGCAGCGCCTATCTGACGCGCAAGTTCTTCCCGCTGCTGTCGGAGCGCCTGGGCGACCGCACGGTGCTGATGCTGGCCGAGCATAACGGCACGGCGGTGGCCGGCGCGCTCAACATGGTTGGCGACGAGGCATTGTATGGCCGCAACTGGGGCTGCCGAGGCGACTGGCCGTTCCTGCATTTTGAATTGTGCTACTACCGCGCCATCGAGTTCGCGATCGAGCACGGCCTGCAGCGCGTCGAGGCGGGTGCGCAGGGCGAGCACAAGATTCAGCGCGGCTACATGCCGCGGCCGACCTACTCCGCCCACTGGATCGCCCATTCCGGGCTGCGCCGCGCCGTGGAGGGCTTCCTGGAGCAGGAGCGCCCGGCCGTGCAGGCCGACATGGCGGCGCTATCCGAAATGTCACCATATCGGCGCGCGGGGGAAGCGGAGGGCTAGTCGGTTTCGACCGGCGGCCACTCGGCAGGCGCAGTTGGCGCCCGGGCCCAGCCAGTTGCGGGCACCTGATGGTTTGCGGTCGCGACAAGGCGGCCGTTTTGCCAATGCGCCGCGCCGCTCCGCACCATCTCCGATACGAGAAGCGGCACGAACGCCTCGGGCGTCACGCCAAATGCCAGCGCCGCGTGGTCGCGGAACCACGGCGCGTCGAGTAGGATGCGTGGGATCGACGCTTCCGCCAGGCCATCGGTCAGCATCAGGCCATGTGAGAAGATGCGCTTGCAGGCGTGCCAGGCGATGCGCTCCGGCTGCTCACGCCAGCTACGCAGCCGCCGGCGGGCACGGGAGAACGCTGCCGGCAGGTCGGTGATCGCCGGGCCGTGGCCGGAATAGCCGATATGGGCCGGCAGCGCCGCCAGCCGCTCGATGGTCTCCGCCGCGCGGTCAAGCGAGTCCCGGCCCTCGCGATAGAGGTTCAGCCATCCCACGTCGGCGACATGCATCGCGTCTCCCAGCACCAAAATATCGTACTCCGCCGAGTGCAGGCTGATGTGCCCGGTCGTGTGCCCTGGCGTCGCCACCACCCGCCAGGCCGCCTCGCCGGTGCTTACCTGATCGCCATCGCGCAATAAGTAGTCCACCTGATAGGGCTCGATCGGCTGCCGCAGCCAATCGGCGCGGCACGCGTCGGGATCACGACGGTTCACCGCTGCCGCCTCGTCGGCTTGGGCCGCTATGGGTGTGCCGTGCAGGGCCTGGAGCGCGTGGTTGCCGCCGCTATGGTCGCAATGCGAATGGGTATTGACGACCAGCGATAGTTTCGCAGCGGCCACATCCTTGGCGTCGAGCCAGCGCAGCAACTCTGCGACATCGGCGCCGAACCCGGTATCGACCAGCACCGGTCGGCTGCCGTGCAGCAGAACGACGTTGGCGCTGGGATAGCGGCGCTGGAAAAAGCCGACGGGGACCATTGGGCCCGGATAGCACAATCCAACGCGATATCAATCATCTCCGGCTATTGTCACCGATGCTCGAACGACTGCCCGTGCTGCCCCGATCAACGGTCGAGCCAAACGCCACGGCCTGGAGCGGCAGCGTGCCGGCGTTCCTTGCCCGTCCGGCTTGCGGCGGCGCAGC
>JANXVC010000207.1 GCA_025351925.1 Rhodospirillales bacterium
TCGCTGCTGCGCCACCACATCGATTCATACTCGCACCACCACTGAAAGCATGAAGGTGCCACCATCCTTCTTGCCAACGTCAACCCAGCTTCACGTGTGACCCTGCTTTGAACCACGCCATGCAGGCGCGTCCGGCACCGCACGAAAATCGGATCCAGAGCAAAGGGCGTCACGACCGTGGAGGCAAAAAGTGGCGGCCCGAACCCACGCGCCGCCAACCAGCGATCATGACGCGGCCTAAGACGGACTTTTGGCCGCCCGTTCAGGCCTCTGGGTGGTGCTTCCGCTAGATGAGCGGCGGGCTGTTGCCGGTCATCGCGCCCACCATGCCGGAACTCATGAGCGCAGAGGGAGCCGCCTGGCTCAGCGGAGCGAGGCCGCCTTGGCCGCCGTTGGTCGCGTTGCCGTCGAACGCGCTGAAATCATAGTTGACGTAATTCGGGTCCGGTTGGTTGATCGGGGACAGCCCGCCCTGGCTGCCGTTGGTCGCATTGCCATCAAACGCGCTGAAATCGAAATTGACGTAGTTCGGGTCCGGCTGATTGACCGGAGAGAGTCCGCCCTGCCCGCCGTTGGTCGCGTTGCCGTCGAACGCGGTGAAATCGTAGTTGACGTAATTCGGGTCTGGCTGGTTGACCGGGGACAGCCCACCCTGGCTGCCGTTTCCAGAACTGCCCTGAAAGGCGCTGAAATCGAAACTTCCGCCTAGGAAAGACATGCCTGCCGATGGGCTAGTCGTTGAGCTTACCGAAACATTACTGCCATTGCTTTGCATCTTCTAAATCCTCATATTTAATACACTGTGGTAGAACAATATTATCCTGTCACAGGTAATCTGCAATCAAGTAAGTCTATGACTTGATGCACTTATGGATTCTGGAAGTGCAGAAAGAATGTCAATAAGCAAACTCTTAATTAAATCTTATTTCTCTAATTATTAATGTATTATTCAAACATTGTTTTGGTCAATATATACAAATAATGCCTTTCTTATGTGATGTATCGTTAACGATAGCAAGTTTGGCAGGAACAATCATGGCACACAGGACACAAATCATGCTGGTTTTCTCGGTAGAACGCATACGGACAACCTTTGACTTAGTTATCGTTAGAGATGACGCCGTCGATGATAAAGCGAGAAAATTTAGTGCATCTCCATCAATAAAGTAGATAGACCGTATGGACAGCCTGACCCTCGACCAGTTGCAGGTGCTGCTCGCAGCCGTCGAACACGGCAGCTTCACCGGGGCCGCGCGGGCGCTGAACCGCGCGCAATCCGCGGTCACGCACGCCATTCAGCGGTTGGAGGCTCAGCTCGGCGTTGAGCTGTTCGACCGCTCGGGCTACCGGCCTGTCCTGACCGTCGCCGGCCACGCGCTGCTGCCCAGGGCGCGCCGGCTGTTGGAGGACGCAGATGGCCTCCGCGCCCAGGCGCGCGACATCGCCAGCGGGCTCGAGGCCGAGCTCACCTTGGTGGTTGAGGCCCTATTTCCGATGCAGCGCCTCGTCGAGGCCTTGAGCGAGTTCAGTCGGCGTTATCCGTCCGTGGCAACCCGCATCTACGTCGAGGTGCTCGGTGCCGCCACCGGCCTGGTGCTCGACGGCACTTCCGCACTGGGCCTGCTGCCGGCCTTCTGCAGCGAAACGGATGCGCTGGTACGGCAGCCGCTATTCCCGGTCGAGCTCGTTGCGGTGGCGGCCCCGAGGCATGCGCTGGCGCTCATCGACGGGCCGATCCCGCCGGAGACGCTGAACGCGCACGTGCAGCTCGTGCTGACCGACCGCTCCGGCCTGACCGGCACCCGCGACTACGGCGTGTTGGTGAGCAGGACCTGGCGGCTGGGCGATCTGGGCGCCAAGCACGCGATGCTTCGTGCCGGGCTGGGCTGGGGCACCATGCCGCGCCACATGGTCGAGAATGACTTTGAGGACGGGAAGCTGCGGCTGATCTGCCCGCAGGCAAGCCCGGAACCGATCCGTTTGCCGATGAACACGGCCTGGAGGGCGGCACACCCCCCGGGTCCCGCGACGCGGTGGATGGCGGAGCGCCTTGTGGGTGCATCGAAGGTGGAGGAGGTCACGACTGTAAACGCCGTGACCGGAGGCCCTCCGTAACCAGCAACGCGTCCGGCCAGCGACGCGCGGCACCTCGCTTAAAGGTGGATTAAGGCTCCCGCATGCCCTCCGAGAGGGTCGGAACCACGTTCGACAGCAGATATGCCAGCACCGTTCGCTGGCCGACTTTGATGTCTACCGTCACCGGCATGCCCGGCGTCATGCGGAACCCGGCCGGCAGGTGGCGCAGCTTCATCTCGTCCATCGAGACACTCGCCCGGTAGAACGCGCCATCCTTGGCGGCCTCGGCGCGGGAGGCATTCGGACGGGAGGGATGCTCGCGGGCGTATTGCGGGTTGGTGAAGCTGTCGGCGCTGACGGTGGTCACGACGCCGCGCCCGTAGCCGTAGCTGGCATAAGGAAAGGTGTCGAACTTCAAGACCGCTGTGTTGCCGGACTGCACGAACCCGGCGTCGCGCCCGGCGATGCTCGCCTCGACCTCCAGCGGCGCGTCGACCGGCACCATGGTGATGAGCTCGTCGCCGGATTGCAGCACCGAGCCCACCGACACGCGCGCGACGCTCAGCACGATGGCGTCGCGGTCGGCCCGCAGATCCACCAGGCTGCGGCGCAGCGCCGACTTGCTGCGCTGCTCGCGCGCGTCGGACAGCCGGCGTCCCTGCTCGGTCAGCTGCTGCAGGGTCTCGCGCCGGTATTGCTCGACGGTGCTGTCGCGTTCCGACATCAGCGCCTCCAGGTCGCTGCGCGCGGCCATGCTGCTGGCGTGGGCCGCCTGCAGGGTGCGTTCCACCTCGGCGCGCTGCGCACCGGCGTCCAGGGTGTTGAGCTTGCTGCCGACCTGCAGGCGCTCCAGCTCGCGCCGCATCGTCTCCTTGGTGGTCGCAGTGCGCAGCTGCTCGGCGTAGCCCGTGATATCCGACTGGGTCTGCGCCACCCGGGACCGGGCGCTGTCGATCTTCTGCCGGTAGGCCTCGAGCTTCGCCGTCTGCTCCGCCCGGCGTTGGGCCTGGATCATCGCCTGCAGCTGCGCGGCCGTGCTGCCGTCCGATAGATAGACGCGGCCCTGGGCCTCGGCCTCCAGACGGTCAACCTCGGCCTGCAGGCTGGCCATCTGCGCCTCGCTGGCGGTCGCCTCGGCTGCCGCAAAGGTCGGATCGAGCCGGGCCAGCAAGTCGCCGGCATGCACGATCTGGCCCTCCTTGACATTGATCGCGCGCACGATCGAAGCCTCCAGCGGCTGCACGACGATGTTCGGCGTCTGCGCGACCACCTTGCCGGGTGCGGTGACGACACGATCGACCGCACACAGGCTCATGGCCGTGATGGCCGTCGCGACCCCGGCGGCGATGATCCAGATGGTGACCCGGCCGCTGGCGGGAAACGGCCGCGCCAGAAAGGACGTCGTGGGCGACTGGAATTCTGTCAATGCCGTGGCTGCGGCTTCGGCGCTGCGCCGTGTGAACGGGGTCCGCTGGAAAACGCCATGTGGGAAAATCCCACGCCGTACGTCCATGGATGCTGCTGTGGTGCTCATCGGTCAGGCTCCTTGTATTGAGGTTTCGAGGTTGGCGGGCTGGCTGCGTGTGGCCGCCACGTGGCGGTTCTGCTGTTGCCAGAGCTGCCGGTAGGTCGCGCAGCGCAGGACGAGCTCCAAGTGCGGCCCGACATCCAGCACGCGGCCCTCGTCGAGCACCAGGATCTGGTCGCACTCCACGAGCGACGACAGCCGGTGCGACACGATCAGCATGGTACGGCCGCGGGCGATGCGGGCCAGGTTGGCGTTCACCAGCGCCTCGGTCTCGGGGTCGAGCGCGCTGGTCGCCTCGTCGAGGATCAAGATGCGCGGGTTGTGCACCAGGGCGCGCGCGATCGCCAGCCGCTGCCGCTGGCCGCCCGACAGGTTGGGCGATCCCTCCTCGATGAATGTCTCATAGCCGTTCGGCAGCCGCTCGATGAACTCGCTGGCGCCGGAAAGCTGTGCCGCCGCCACGGCATCGGCGAGCGTGAGGCCGGGCCGTCCCGCCAGGATGTTCTCGCGGATACTGCCGCGGAACAGGAAGTTCTCCTGCAGCACCACGCCGAGGTTGCGGCGCAGATGCGTGAGGTTCACGTCCCGCAGGTCGATGCCGTCGATGCTGACCAGCCCGGCGCAGTCGCGCGCGATGCCCTGCAGCAGGCGCGTCACCGTGGACTTTCCCGACCCGCTGCGGCCCACCACGCCGAGCGTCGTGCCCGGGGCCATGCTGAAGCTGACGCCGTTCAGCGCTGGGCTGCTGGCGCCGGGGTAGCTGTAGCTGACTTTGTCGAACGACAATGCGCCCTGGAATTGCGGCCGCAGTCCGGCGGCCGGATCTGCTGCCTCGGGCTTTTGGTTCAGCACCATCGCCGCCAGCGTCGTCGCGGTGCGGACCTCCTCGATGTCCTCCATCAGCTTGGCCAGGCTCGCCAGCGGCTGCGCGACCCGGCCGCTCAGCATCATGAACGCAACCAGGCTGCCCACCGCGACCGAGCCGTCGCTGGACAGCGCCATGTAGGCGCCGATCAGCAGCACGCCGCGCTGCATGAAGCCCTCGATCGGGGTCGCGATCATCTGGGTCAGGTTGCCGAGCCGGCCGGCCTCGACCTTCGCCTGGGTCGCCTCGGCGACGCAAGCGTCCCAGCGGTCGCGCTGCTGCTGCTCGAGCGCCAGCGACTTGATGGTGCGGATGCCGTGCAGGGTTTCGACCATGACGCTGGATTTGGCGGCCTCCGCGTCGATCCAACGCTTCACCCGCCGGCTCATCGGCCGCATGAAGCCCGCGATGGCGGCAGTGATCAGGCAGGCGCCAATCAGCACCACGCCGGACAGCGCCGGCTGCAAATAGAACAGGATGGGCAGCAGGACGAGCAGCGTCACCAAATCCAGCATCGTCGCCAGCAGCTTGCCGGTCAGGAACTCGCGGATCTTGCTGATCTGCTGGCCCGTCATCGACCAGATCGTACCGGCCTGGTTGCGCTCGAAATAGTCGAGCGGCAGCCGCAGCAGCCGCTGGAACACGTGCAGGTTCAGCTGCGCATCGACGCGGGCGCCGACGATCAGAATCAGCTGCCGCCGGGCATAGCCCAGCAGCGTCTCGGAGATCAGCGCCGTGCCGATCAGCAGCGACAGCAGCACCAGCGTGGACAGGCTCTGATGGGTCACGACCTCGTCGATCACCGCCATGACCATCAGCGGCGGCAGCACGGTGAGCAGGCTCAGCGCGATCGAGGCGAGGCCCACGTCCCGCATGGCGCGGCTCTCCATCCGCACGAGGCCCGCGACCCAGCCCAGGGAAAACGCCGCTTCGCTGCGGTTGGCTGCGCGCTCGGTGCGGATCAGGATGGCCTCGCCGCCGCACACGGCGGCGAGGGACTGCTCATCGAGCGCCAGCGGCGGGTCATTGGGGCCGAGGCGGGAGTGCCGCAGCCAGACCCGGTTGCGCTTCGCGTCGTTGGCGATCAGCAGGGCAGCGCTGCCGTCGCGCAGCAGCAAGATCACCGGCGAGGCGAGCTCCATGGTGACGAGCTGCCGCCAGCGCAGCCGGGCCGCCTTCGCCCAGAGGCCGCTGCGGCCGATCCACTCGACCAGCATCGCCGGCGAGGGTGCCGCGCCCTCCGCCATCGCCAGCTCGCCCATCGCCAGGTCGCCCAGATGCAGCTCGGCGCCATGGAAGCGCGCGACGGCGGCGATCGCCAGCAGCCGGATGCGCGTCGCCACCACGGGGTCGGATACGCTGAGCAGGCAGGTTTCATCTGGTCCGGCGGCCGTTGTTCGCGGCCGGGTCTGCTCTTGTGTGCTTGAAGCGCTGGTCACCGCTGGTCTCCCATTTTTGCTGCAGCGGGATCGCTGAGCGCTTTGTGGGTGCCATTCGACGACTAGCCGCGGTGTGACCGCAGGCACAGTCTTGCGACAATCCATCCACCGGTTCAGGATGGCATTATTCAGTCACCTAATAGTCGGCGCCAAACAGTTGGCGCCGGCTGAAAACGACTATCGGCAAAACTGGTGACCACGGTCACTACGGCTTGGCTCAGTGCCGGGCAAACCATTTCTCGTCACCGGATGCGGGACGGATTGCAAACAGGAAACAGTCAATCCGGTCTAATCACGGGACTTTTAGTGTTCATAAACTTAACTCAACAGGAGCGCATACATGTCCGTTAAATTCACTACTCTGAACGACAACGCCGATCCGACCTTCAACCAGCTGCTCGGCATCAACAACGGCGGCGAGATCGCCGGATACTTCGGCAGCGGCACGCCCGCGACCGTGCATCCCAACAAGGGCTACACGGTGAAGGCGCCCTACGCGCAAGGGACATACCACAACGAGAACTTCCTGGGCTCGCAGCAGACCCAGGTGACCGGCATCAACAACACCGACCGCACCGTCGGTTTCTGGGCCGACGCAAACGGCGACAACTTCGGCTTCGTCGAGCACGACGGCATTTTCACCGACGTGGTCGACCCGGCCGCTCAGGGCAAGGCCGCCGGCGGCATGACGGTGGAGCAGCTGCTCGGCGTGAACGATAACGCCAAAGCGGTTGGTTTCTGGACCGACGCTCAGGGCAACAACCACGGCTTCAAGTATGACATCAAGTCAGCAAGCTTCGGCGCCATCGACATCGGCGGCTTTGCCAGCACGACCACGACCGCGATCAACAACCTAGGCCACATTGCCGGTTTCGTCGCTGGAGCCGGGGGGAACGACATCAGCTTCATCAAGGAGGGTAACGCGATCAACTGGCTGAATGGGCCAAAAGGTTCGGTGTCTGTCCAGGCGCTCGGCATCAACAACAAGGACCAGGTCGTCGGGTCCTTCACCGACGCGTCCGGCGCAACGCACGGCTTCCTGTTCGACGAGAAGTCCAAAGCCTACACAACCATCGATGACCCCAATGGCGTGAAGGGTCCCACTGCGATGACGGTCGTGAAC
>JANXVC010000272.1 GCA_025351925.1 Rhodospirillales bacterium
CGGAAGGAACCATGGCGCACGCCCCTGATGAGGCGCAAACAACGTCGCCCGGCTACTACGGATCCAGCATCACGTCACGCCTCGCAAGCAGACCGTGGAGAGAGAGTTTTTGGTGCGAAAGCCCTGCCTCCCACCCTGCCCCGTTGTCAATAGCAGGGTTAGCGGATAACACTGAAAACATTCAACTTTGGGGATGAAATGAAATGAGGTCTCTGGTCCTGGCTGGCCTGCTCGCCGGGCTCGTCACACCGGTTGCGGCGCAGACCCTGCCGAGTGTTGCAGTGTTCGACTTCGCCTTGACCAACACGTCGCCGGCCGCGTCCACGCCGGAAGAGCTCGCGCGGCTGCAGCGCCTGGACCAGCAACTGAGGGACGGGCTGCGCGGCCACTTCACGGTAGTGGACGTAGGCCCGGTGCGAGACCGGCTGACGCGGGTCGACTCCATTCGCGGCTGCAACGGCTGCGAGCTGGATCTGGCGCGTGAGCTCGGCGCCCAGCAGGTCGCCTATGGCTGGGTGCAGAAGGTGAGCAACCTGATCCTGAACGTCAATCTTGTCGTGGAGGAGACCAGCACCGGACGGACGCTGCGGGCCGAAAGCGTCGATATCCGCGGTAACACCGATGATTCCTGGACCCGGGGTCTTCGTTATTTGCTGAATGAGCGCATGTTCCGAGGCGAGTGACGAGCGTTCATCGTCCGCTAACTAAATGGTTTGTTTTTATGGCGGCATCGGTGAAAATCGATTGCACGCGATCGTTAATTGCGGCATTGGCCTGCTCCGAACAGGCTATGCGGCCAACAAACCTATAAAGGTTTGAACCGTACCGAGGGAGGCGACGACGCGACGGTTTCTTACTCTAGCCCTGCTGATCCTGGCATTTCCGGCCCAGGCGCAGATGGTCCTGCCCCAGGCGGAGGCGCCGGACGGTGCGACGCTATTCCGCCGCCAATGTGGCACCTGTCATTCCCTGGTCGCTGGCGAGGTGCGGCAAGGCCCGAGCCTTGCCGGCGTCTATGGCCGTAAGGCGGGCACCCTGCCCGGCTTCAAGTACTCTGCCGGCTTCGCCGACGCCGACTGGGTCTGGGACGACACGCATCTCGACCCCTACCTCACCAACCCACAGGCCGTAATCAAGGGCGGCATTATGGGCTACCGCCAGGCCAACGCAGACGTGCGCCAGGCGATTATCGGCTACCTGAAGGAGCAGCACTGAATGGCGAAGCCAATCCACTCGATGATCCGCGTGCTGGACGAAGGCCGCGCCGTCGCATTCTACCGCGCCGCCATGGGGCTCGAGATCGTGGATCGCTACCCGTTCGAGAGCTTCACCTTGATCTACATGCGGGACCCGGCCTCCACCTTCGAGGTCGAGCTGACGGTCAACCATGACCGGACCGAGCCATACAACCTCGGCGACGGCTATGGCCACATCGCCGTCGCGGTCGATGATCTCGACGCGGAACGGTCGAAGATGGAGGCCGCCGGCGCGACGCCCGGTCCAATCCGCGAGCTGCAGCGGGATGGCGCGTTGCTGGGGCGCTTCTTTTTTGTGAAGGATCCGGACGGCTACAGCATCGAGGTGCTGCAGCGGCACGGACGTTTCGGTTAAATCAACACAAACACGGGGAGACTGTTTATGAGAGAAATTGACCGCCGCACGCAGTTCAGCCGGCGCAACTTCCTGCGCACCACCGGCGCCGCAGTGCCGGCCGCGATCGTCGTTGGGGCGAGCATCAGCGCCGACGCGGCTTGGGCGCAAAATGCCAAAGCCATCGCACCGCACGCGATGGCGACGCTGGTAAAGGCTGCACGCGACATTTTTCCGCACGACCATATCGGCGACGTGTTCTATGTCGCCGCGGTGACGCCGTGGGATGCCAAAGCCGGCAAGGACGAGGCGGTGAAGGCCATGGTCGCCGAGGGCGTCGCCCGGCTCGATCAGGATGCGCAGGACGCGCATAAGAACAACTATCTCGACGTGAAATGGGAAGCCGACCGCGTCGCGCTGCTGCGTGGGATCGAGCACACGAAATTCTTCAGCACCCTGCGGTCCGACCTGGTGGTGTCATTGTACAACCAGCCGGAGATCTGGCCGAAGTTCGGCTATGAGGGCTCATCCGCCGAGCATGGCGGCTACCTGGCCCGCGGTTTTGACGACATCAACTGGCTGCCGACGGCATAGGACGCGCATTATGGCACAATTTGACCTGAACGACGACGGTGTCGTCGTCATCATCGGCTCCGGCGCCGGCGGCGGCACGCTCGGCAACGAGCTCGCGCAGAAGGGGGTCCGCGTGGTGATCCTCGAGGCCGGCGGACGCTATGAGAGCGCCGACTTCGTCAACGACGAGTGGGCGAGCTTCGCGCAGCTCGCCTGGTCCGACATGCGGACCACGTCGGGCAGTTGGCGCGTCGGCAAGGACTTCCCGAACCTGCCGGCCTGGATCGTCAAGGCGGTCGGCGGCTCCACCGTGCACTGGGCCGGGGCGAGCCTGCGGTTCGAGGAGCATGAGTTCAAAACGCGCACTGCCTATGGCGCGCTGCCGGACGCCAACCTGCTGGACTGGCCGATCAGCCTCACCGACCTCGCGCCGTATTATACGAAGGCCGAGTACAAGATGGGCGTCACCCGCACCAACGGCATTCCCGGACTGCCCGGCAACAACAACTTCAAGGTGATGGAGGCCGGCGCCACCAAGATCGGCTACAAGGAGGTGCACACCGGGCGGATGGCGATCAATAGCCAGCCGCGCGACGGCCGTGGCTCCTGCCAGCAGATCGGCTTTTGCTTCCAGGGCTGCAAGTCCGGCGCCAAGTGGTCCACGCTCTATACCGAGATCCCCAAGGGCGAAGATACCGGCAAGCTCGAGGTGCGGCCCAACAGCCATGTGGTCAAGATCGAGCACGATCCGCAGGGCAAGGTGACGGGCGTCGTCTATGCGAGCCCAGACGGCGCGATGCATCGGCAAAAGGCGCGTGTGGTCGCGGTGGCCGGCAACTCGATCGAGAGCCCGCGCCTGCTGCTCAACAGTGCGTCCAGCATGTTCCCGGATGGCCTGGCGAACAGCAGCGGCCAGGTCGGGCGCAACTACATGCGGCACATGACCGGCAACGTGTATGCCATCTTCGAGAAGCCGGTGCACATGTATCGCGGCACCACCATGGCCGGCATCATCCGCGACGAGGCCCGGCACGACACCAAGCGCGGCTTCGTCGGCGGCTATGAGATGGAAACGGTGTCGATCGGCATCCCCTTCATGGCCGCCTTCATGGACCCGGGCGGCTGGGGCCGCAGCTTCACCAGCGCGCTCGACGGCTACAGCAACATGGCCGGCATGTGGCTGATCGGCGAGGACATGCCGCGCG
>JANXVC010000291.1 GCA_025351925.1 Rhodospirillales bacterium
TGGTTCGCTCCGACGTCGCCGCCGTGCTGTTCGACGAGCCACTGACCGTCATCGACCCGGCGCTCAAATGGGAGCTGCGCTCCAAGCTGAAGGCGGTGCACCGCGCGCTCGACCTGCTGATGATCTACGTCACGCACGACCAGACGGAGGCGCTGACCTTCGCCGACGAGGTGATCGTGATGAACGAGGGCCGCGTATTGCAGATCGGCACCCCGGTCGAGCTGTTCGAGGCGCCGGCGCACACCTTTGTCGGCTATTTCATCGGCTCGCCCGGCATGAACCTGCTGCCGGCGCAGGTGCATGGGCGGGAAGCGGCGGTCGATCGGCATCTGGTGCCGCTGGGCGCCACCTATCCGGCCGTCTCGCATCAGCGCGTGCTGATCGGCATCCGGCCGGAGTTCGCGACGCTGAGCCGGACCGGCGGCCTGCCGGTGCAGGTGCAGCGGATCGAAGACCTCGGCCGCCGCCGCCTGGCCCGCGTCAGGCTCGGCGCGCATCCGATGGTCGTGACGGTTCCCGCCGGCCTCAGCATCAACGGCAATGAGGCGTTCGTGCAATTGGACCCCGCCAGCCTGCACGTCTTCGCCGATGACCGCCGCGTGCTCGGCGTCGCCGCATGAACGACAAGCCAATCAGCAACCGCGCCTGGTTCCTCGTGGCGCCGGTGCTGGTGTTCGTGCTGTTCTCCTCGCTCATTCCGATGATGACGGTGGTCAACTACTCCGTGCAGGACTCCATGGGGCAGAACTCGTTCTTTTGGAACGGGTCGGAGTGGTTCCAGCACCTGTTCGACCCCACCACCGACATCGGCGGCCGTTTCTCCCGCGCGCTGGTGCGAAACCTGATTTTCTCGAGCGTGGTGCTGCTGATCGAAATCCCGCTCGGCATCCTGGTGGCGCTGTGCATCCCGAAGCGCGGCTGGGCGGTGGGCGCGGTGCTGGTCAGCATGACGCTGCCGATGCTGATCCCCTGGAACGTGGTCGGCACGATCTGGCAGATTTTCGCCCGCGCCGACATCGGACTTTTGGGGGCCGCGCTGACCGGCGTCGGCATCCCGTTCAACGACACCCAGGACCCGCTGTCCGCCTGGTCCACAATCGTCGTGATGGACGTCTGGCACTGGACGTCGATGGTGGCGCTGCTGTGCTACGCCGGGCTGAAGGCGATTCCGGACGCCTATTACCAGGCTGCACGGATCGACGGGGCAGGGCGCTGGTCGGTGTTCGTGAACATCGAGCTGCCGAAGCTGCGCCGGGTGCTGATCATCGCCGTGCTGCTGCGGTTCATGGAGAGCTTCATGATCTACACCGAGCCGTCCGTCGTCACCGGCGGCGGCCCCGGCGAGGCCACGAGTTTCCTGTCGCTCGACCTCGTGAAGATCGCCCTCGGTCAGGTGGACCTCGGCAACGCGGCGGCGATGTCGCTGGTCTATAACCTGATTACATTGACGCTCTGCTGGATCTTCTTCACCACGATGACCCAGCTCGACGCGAGGAAGTCCGCATGACCCGGCGCCTGGTCATCGGGCTGTATCTGCTGGTGCTCGCCTTGCCGATCTACTGGCTCATCAACATGAGCTTCAAGGATAATGTCGAGATCACCTCGGCGCTGACCTTTTGGCCGCACCGCCCGACCGTCGAGCACTACGTCCACATCTTCACCGACCCGGCCTGGTATGGCGGGTTCCTGAACTCGCTCAGCTACGTGTTCCTCAACACCGTCATCTCGGTGACGATCGCGCTGCCGGCCGCCTACGCGTTCAGCCGCTACCGCTTCCTCGGCGACAAGCATCTGTTCTTCTGGCTGCTGTCCAACCTGATGGCGCCGCCCGCGGTTTACGCAATGCCGTTCTTCAACCTGTACTCCGCCGTGGGCCTGTTCGACACCGTCTGGGCCGTCGCCCTCGCGCACTGCCTGTTCAACGTGCCGCTGGCCGTATGGATTTTGGAGGGCTTCATGTCCGGCGTGCCGCGTGAGATCGACGAGACGGCGGCGCTCGACGGCTACTCCTTCCCGCGCTTCTTCGTCCGCATCTTCGTGCCGCTGATCGCCAACGGCATCGGCGTCGCGGCGTTCTTCTGCTTCATGTTCTCCTGGGTCGAGCAGCTGCTGGCGACCACGCTCACCACCGTCGACGCCAAGCCGTTCGTCGCGGTGATGACGCGGACCTACTCGGCGGCGGGCATGGACTGGGGGCTGCTGGCGGCGGCCGGCGTGCTGACGATGATCCCCGGCGCCGTGGTGATCTGGTTTGTACGCAACAACATCGCCAAGGGCTTTGCCCTGGGGCGGGTGTAGGGCATGGCGCTCGATTGGATGGCCTGGACTTGGGAGACCGCCGGGTTCTTCGCGTTCCTCGGTTTGGCCCTCGTTGTGCTCACTCTGCTCGCGGCATACCGGCCGGAAAACCCGCGGCGCGGCATCCTGGGCTTCCCCACCACGCGCGGCGACCGTTTCTTCGTATCGCTCCTGGGCACGGCCTACATCTTCATCATCTTCATGCGCACCGGAGGCGAGACCCTCTGGTATCCATTCGCGGCCGCCATCCTGTTCGCGGTCGCGATGTTCCGCCTAGCCTGACGATAAAATAACCGCCGCTGACGCGGCACCATGGGAGGCAACATGAAAAGACGCGAAGTTCTGATCGGCGGCGCAGCGGTCGGCGCCGGAGTGCTGATCAAAAGCGGCACCAGCCACGCGCAGCAGGTGGACGCCGCCAAAAAGTGGATCGACAGCGAGTTCCAGCCCTCGACGCTCAGCAAGGACGAGCAGATGGCGGAGATGGAGTGGCTGATCAAGGCCTCCAAGCCGTTCGCCGGGCTGCAGCTCAACACCGTCTCTGAGATCCTCAAGGTGCACGACTACGAGTCGAAGGTGCTGACCCGCGCCTTCGCCGAGATCACCGGCATCAAGGTCAACCATGACCTGATGGACGAAGGCCTGCTGGTCGATAAGATCGGTGTCGAGATGCAGTCGGGCCGGCCGATCTACGATTTCTGGATGAACGACTCCGACTTCATCGGCACCCACCCGCGCTACAACGACATCGTCGGCGGCTCGCTGACCGACTTCATGGCGAACGAGGGCAAGGACGTCACCAGCCCGACGCTCGACCTGCCGGACTTCATGGGCCTGTCCTTCGGCACCTTCACCGACGGCAAGCTGTATCAGCTGCCCGACCAGCAGTTCGCCAACCTGTACTGGTTCCGGCATGACTGGTTCCAGCGCCCGGACCTGAAGGCGGCGTTCAAGAGCAAGTTCGGCTATGAGCTCGGCGTTCCCGTCAACTGGTCGGCCTACGAGGACATCGCCGACTTCTTCACCAACACGGTCAAGGAGATCGACGGTCAGCGCGTCTATGGCCACATGGACTACGGCAAGAAGGACCCGTCGCTCGGCTGGCGCTTCACCGATGCGTGGCTGTCGATGGCCGGCGCCGGCGACCGCGGCCTGCCGAACGGCAAGCCTGTCGATGAGTGGGGCATCCGCGTCGAGGACAGCATCCCGCGCGGCTCCTCCATCACCCGCGGCGGCGACGCCAACGGCCCGGCGGCCGTCTATGCGCTGACAAAATACGTCGAGTGGCTGAAGAAGTACGCGCCGCCCGAGGCCGCCGGCATGGACTTCCTGGAATCCGGACCGGTGCCGGGGCAGGGGCATATCGCGCAGCAGATCTTCTGGTACAGCGCCTTCACCGACAGCCTGACCAAGCCCGGTTTGCCGGTGATGAACGCCGACGGCACGCCGAAGTGGCGCATGGCGCCGAGCCCGCATGGCCCGTACTGGAAAGAGGGCATGAAGCTCGGCTACCAGGACGTCGGCTGCTGGACCATGCTGAAATATGCGCCGATGGACCGGACCAAGGCGGGCTGGCTGTATGCGCAGTTCTGCACATCCAAGACCGTCACGCTGAAAAAGGCGCTGGTCTCGCTGCACCTAATCCGTGAGAGCGACGTTTGGCACCAGGCGCTGACCGACTTGGCGCCCAAGGTCGGCGGTCTCGTGGAGTTCTACCGCAGCCCGGCCCGCAAGCAGTGGACCCCCACCGGAGTGAACGTGCCGGACTATGGCAAGATGGCGCAGGTCTGGTGGCAGAACGTCTCCAACGCCATCTCCGGCGCGGTCACGCCGCAGCAGGCAATGGACGGACTGGCGCGCGACCAGGACGCCATCATGACCCGGCTGCAGCGCTCCGGCGTGCAGGGCAAGCTCGGCCCGGTGATGAACCCGGAGCAGGACGCCGAGTACTGGTATGCCAAGGCGGAGAAGGACGGCAACCTGGCGCCGCAGCGGAAGCTCGCGAACGAGAAGCCGCAGGGCGAGACGGTGGACTACGACACGCTGTTGAAGACCTGGTCGGCCACGCCGATGCCAAAGCGCGCCTGACCGATGCGCCATGACGGCGAAAGGGGGGCGGGCAACCGCTCCCCTGACGGCGCCCAACCGTGACCGGCCACGTGCTGGTCATCGACCAGGGCACTACCTCGACGCGCTCGATGGTGTTCGGGCCGAAGCTGGAGGTTGTCGCAACGGCGCAGCGCGAGTTCGAACAGCTCTACCCGCAATCGGGCTGGGTCGAGCATGACCCCGAGGCGCTGTGGTCCACCGCGCTTCAGACGGCGGGCGATGCGCTGGCCTCGGCTGGGCTGGACGCGTCGCAGGTCGCGGCCCTGGGGATCACCAACCAGCGTGAGACGACGCTGGTCTGGGACCGCGCGACCGGCCAGCCGATCTACAACGCCATCGTCTGGCAGGACCGCCGCACCGCCGGTGCCTGCGACGCGCTGGAGGCGGCCGGGCATGGCGCGATGGTCGCAGAGCTAACGGGATTACGGCTCGACCCATATTTCTCCGCGACCAAGATCGGCTGGATTTTGGACCGCGTGCCCGGCGCCCGCGCGCGGGCCGAGGCTGGCCAACTGGCATTCGGCACGGTGGACAGTTTTCTGCTCTGGCGGCTGAGCGATGGGGCCGTGCACGCGACGGACGCCACCAACGCATCGCGCACCCTGCTGTGCGACATCGCGACCGGCGCCTGGCATGACGACCTGCTGGCGCTGTTCCGCATTCCGCGCGCCATGCTGCCGGAGATCCGCGACAGCGCCGGGGCATTCGGTACGACCCATCTGCTCGGCGGCGCCATCCCGGTGTGCGGCATCGCTGGCGACCAGCAGGCGGCGCTGATCGGCCAGGGCTGCCTGTCGCCCGGCATGGTCAAGGCGACCTATGGCACCGGCGCCTTCGTGCTGCTGCATGTCGGGCGCGAGCCCGTCCGCTCCAGCCACCGCATGCTCACCACCATCGCCTGGCAGCGCCGCGGCGTCCGCGAGTATGCGCTGGAGGGCTCGATCTTCTCGGCTGGCACCGGGGTGCAGTGGCTGCGCGGCGGATTAGGGCTGGTGGACCACGCAGCCGCCACTGGCGAGCTCGCGGCGGGGTCTGACCCCGCGCAGGACGTCTATCTCGTGCCCGCCTTCACCGGGCTGGGCGCGCCGCACTGGGACAGCCATGCCCGCGCCACCATCAGCGGCATCAGCCGCGGCACCACCCGCCGCGAGTTGGCGCGCGCCGTGCTGGAGGGTGTGGCCTACCAGACGCGGGACCTGTTGGACGCCATGCTCAGCGATTTCGGCCACGCCAGCGAGGTGGTGCTTCGCGTCGATGGCGGCATGACGGCCAGCGATTGGACGATGCAGTTCCTGGCCGACATGCTAGGCGTGGGCGTTGAGCGGCCGCGCTGCCTGGAGACGACGTCGCTCGGCGCCGGCTACCTCGCGGGGCTGGATGCCGGCATTTACCCGGAGCCCGACCGCTTCCAGCAGCTTTGGGTCATGGACCGCCACTTCGCCCCGCAGATGGTCGCCGCCGAGCGCGCACGCAAATACGCCGGCTGGCAGGCGGCCGTCGCCCAGGCGCTGCACCGGCCGGGCTGAGCCGATGCGTATCGTGTTCCGCTGCGACGAAGCGCTGCTCGGCCGCCTGCCGCGTCCGGTCGCGGCGGTGGAGGCGCTGCCGGACTGGCTGCGCACCATGCCGCGCACCGCTGTATCCGACATGCATCCGGACCCGGTGCGCACCGTCAAGCAGTGCCCGCCCTTCGTGGACGCGATGGCGCACGGCTTCATCATCCCGCTGCCCTGCGACGTCGTGGTCCGCGCCGGCACGCTGTCATGGGACTGGGACGTGCCGCCGCTGGCCGCGTCACACCATCCGCGCGCGCCCATCAGCTTCCACGCGCCGGCCCAGGTGACGGGAACGCCGTTCCACACGGCGGACCAGGTCATCGTAAAGTTCAACAGCTTCTGGACCGTGACGCTGGAGCCGGGCTGGTCGCTATTCGCCACCCATCCGGTCAATCGGTCGGATTTGCCGTTCCGCCTGCTCAGCGGATTGGTCGATGCCGACCGCTTCAACGCTGTTGGATTGCTGTTCCCCGGCGTCTGGCTCGATACGGCGTTCGAGGGTACGCTGCCGCGCGGCACCCCGGTCGCGCAGTGCTTCCCGGTGCCGCATGCCAAACTCGACCTGGCATTCGAGGCATTCGGCGACGAGGGCGTGCGGCGCTACGATACGCTAGCCGGCGCGTTGCTCACGACGCCGGGGGTATATCGCAAAAGGTTCCGCTCAGGCCCGGGCGGCGAGCTCCCGGCGCAGGGCGGAGGGATGCAGCCAGAGCCGCCCGATGCCGGGTGAAACCAAAGCCTGCGCGATCCGGCCGAATGCGTCTGGGCGCAGGCGCCAGGCCAGAGCGTAGGCGTCCAGGGCCGCGTTTAGATCGCCGCCCTCCTGGCAGGCGACGCCAAGGTTGAACGCGGCCTCGTGAAAGTCTGGCCGTGCGGCCAAGGCGGCGCGAAAGGCTCGGGTCGCGCCGGGATCGTCCCTCAGGTCCTGGCAGATTAGTCCCAGGGTGAACCAGGCGTGCGATGCCGACGGGTCACGCGTGGTCGCACGCTGCATCGCGTCCCGTGCGGCCGGCAACTGCCGGGCTTGCCGCAGGACCATGCCAAGCCGGTAGGCAAGCACGGCGCTTGGAGTGTACGACTCCATGGCCGCATAGGCCGTTGCTGCACGGCCGAAGGCGATCCGCCCCGCCGCCGGTTGCTGGGTCAACAAAGCGTGGCCGAGCTCCTCCCAACCCGGCGCGAAATCGCCGAACGCCGCAAGCGTGCCGAGCAGCGCGTTGGCCGCCGGGTCCTGCCGGGCCAGCAGCAGGCAGCACAGCAGGAATGCCGGCTCCGGTGCGTCTGGATCAAGCGACCGCGCCGCACGGGCCAGCGCCAACGCACGGTCGGCCTCGCCGGCGTCGCGCGCCGCACGCGCCGCCGCCAGCAGGCCGGCCAGGGTCAGGAGCCCACGAAGATCGGCGTGAACGGGAAATTCCGGCCAGGGCGGCTTGCCATAGTACTGAGCGGATCGGTGTTGAAGTAGTTGCCGGCCGCCGCGTCCTGCTGGCAGGCATAGGCCCCTGCGGCGGTCTTGCCGTATTTCGGCTCACGCGGGCTGTAAACATAGCCCTCGTAGCGGTCGGCCCAGACTACCTCGTCCCTCCCGCAGCCCAGCCGCGCCGCAGCCTCCGCGCCAAAGGTCCTGATCGTCCCAAGCAGCAGCGCGGGGTCGGCCGCGCCGGAGTTCTCGGCGCGCGCCGGGACTGCGAGCAGCAGGAGCGCCAATCCGAAGCCCAAGAAACTTTTCACCGTCATCATGCCACCTATGCGGGGTGCCGGGCTGCACCCAAGATGCTGCCGCGACATTGCCCATAAAACCAGTCGAGGCGCCATGATCACCGTCCACCATCTGAACAACTCCCGCTCGCAGCGCATCCTTTGGCTGCTGGAGGAGCTCGGGGTGCCCTATGAGGTGCGGCGCTATCAACGCAATGCCAAGACCATGCTGGCGCCGCCCGAGCTGCGCGCCGTGCACCCGCTGGGCAAGTCGCCCGTGATCACCGATGACGGCCGTGTGGTGGCGGAGACCGGGGCGATCGTGGAGTACTTGGTCGAGCGCTACGGCGATGGCCGGCTGATTCCCGCGAGCGGCAGCGACGACCGCCTGCGCTATACCTATTGGCTGCACTTCGCCGAGGGCTCCGCCATGCCGCCATTGGTAATGACACTGATTTTCAACGAGATGCCGAAGGCGGTCCCGGGCCTGATCCGCCCAATCGCCCGCATGATCTCCGGCCAGGTGCAGCAGCGTTTCCTGCGGCCGCAAATCGCGGCGCAGCTCGACCTGATGGAGGCGGAGCTGGGCCGGGCCGCGTGGTTCGCCGGTGCAGTGTTCAGCGCCGCCGACATCCAGATGAGCTTTCCGGTCGAGGCGGCCGCCGCACGTGCAGGCCTGGGCAAGCGGGCGAAGCTTGCGGCGTGGTTGCAGCGCATCCACGCCCGTCCGGCATACCAGGCCGCACTCGCGCGAGGCGGCCCCTACGCGTTTGCGGGGTAGATGCAGTGTGCCAAAACAGAACGTGGCTATCTCGCATCACTCAGCAATTCAAATTGCCGTCGTGATTTAGCGTATTTGCAGCAGTCTTATTTACGTTCAGAATACTTTAGGCAAACAACGCAAGCGAACATTACGATTCTTGGACGGTACCGATGCGCGGCGTGCCTAAGAATTTCGAACGGCTTACGAAAGCAATCCAAGCCGAAGCAAGCACTATCGAAGGGGGGTACTATACGTGCATACCAGAGGATTTACCTTGATTAGGTTGTTGTTACAGTTGGGGATCGGCGGGCTGATCTGCTTGTTACTAACCATGGGTTCCGCAACGAGAGCCGGAGCGCAAGAGATCGAGCCCTACGAGTTCGTGCCGCTGCCTGCCGGCACCAACCTGATTCTCGGCTACTACGTTTACGGCCATAACACCGATTTCAACATCGCCCGGGGATCGACGGTCAAGGGCTCCGGCCTCGAGATCAACGTCGGCCTCGCCCGCTACGTGCACTATTTCGACGTCGCGGGACATCCCGCAGGCGTCCAGTTCATCCAGGGTTTCGGGGCGCTGTCGGGTGGTCATATCGACGGCCAGCGCCTCAACAACGCCTTCGGAGCGCAGGACACCACGCTCTCGGCGTTTATCTGGCCCTACGTCAACACGGCAACCAAGACCAACGTCATTACGGCGGGCTTCATCAACCCGCCGATCGGCAGCTACGACTCGCGCGCTGCCCTCAACCTCGGCGGCAATCGCTGGCGCGGCACCATCGAGCTCGGCCTATCGCAGGGCCTCGGCGAGAACCTCGCCTTCGACGCCGCGTTCGACGTGCAGTTCTACGGCGACAACACCAGCTACGTCCCCGGCAACCGGCGGCTCAGCCAGGACCCGACCTATCGTGCTCAGCTCTGGGCCAACTGGCGTTGGAGCCCCGCATTCACCACCTCGATCGGCTATGAAGGCTTCTTCGGCGGCTCGCAGCAGGTGAACGGCTTCTTCGACGGAAGCAAGACCGAAATCCAGCGCGTGCGCGCCGCCGCGGCATTATTCGTGACCCCACGAATCCAAACATTGCTGGAACTCAATCACGACGTCCACGTCGTCGGCGGCTTCAAGCAGGATTTCGGGGCTACGGTCCGCGTCCTCTACGTATTCTGATCGCGCACGAGGCTGACGCGCCGTCGCGCGCGTCAGCCGCAGAGAACGGAGACATGCACACTATGAATACGATGTCACGCCTATCGATCGCGGCAACGCTCCTGTTGCTCGCTGCCTGCCAGAATCAAAACGCCAAATCCACCTCCGGCGACGCCAACCCGGCGGAGGTGAGGTTCACCACAAACGCCTACCAAATTATCGAATTCGACCGTCAAGAGGGCGCTTTGGCGCAGACACAGGCCAAAAGTCCTGCGGTGAAGGCCATCGCACAACAGCTCACCAACCAGGCCAACGACTTTGCGACGCGCCTGGCACCGACGGCGATGGCCGCCTCCATTACGCCGCCATCCGTCCTACGCGAGGATCTGCGAGTGCGTCTCGGCCAAATGCGGGTGCAGCAAGGCCTGGATTTCGACCGTACCTACATCGCCGACCAGATCGCCAGCCATGAAGAGTTGCTGAAAATGGAGGGCGGTATGAATAACGAAGGCGCCAGCCCACAGTTCGCGACGCTGATGAAGCAGGGCTACGGCCTAGTACAGGAGAACCTCGAAAAGCTCCGCGCATTGCAGCGCGAGATGGGTCCGGCCCGGCCGCCGCGATAGGCCACTGTCGCCCTGGCATCGTCAGGGCGACGCTGCCGCTCTCATTTGCGCCCGAAACGGCATGTGCGGCTTTATCAGGGTTACAAATCGCCGCACAGCAACATCTATGGGAACCTTGCCAGACCATGCAAGGCGTCCATGGAGTCAGTTTTGCCCAGTCCCACCCGTCTGCTGATCGTATTCTACTCCCGCAACGGCACGGTCGAGGCGCTCGCCGCGGCCGCCGCAGACGCGGCGAGGCAGGCTGGCGCCGAACTGCGCGTGCGCCGGGCGCGGGAGGTTGCGGATGCGGACGCTATGGGCCAAGTGAAAGGCTGGCTCGAAAGCGCCGAGCGTCAAAATGCGCTCTACGAGGCGCCGACCAAAGACGACGCCGAGTGGGCCGACGCCATCCTGTTCGGCACACCGTGCTATTTCGGCGCTATGGCGACCGAGCTGAAAAACTTTTTCGACCAACTGGGTCCGCAATGGAAAAGCGGCGCTCTGGCCGGTAAGGTAGGCGGCGCGTTCGCTGCCGCCTCCTGGCCGCATGGCGGGACGGAGGTGGTCACACTCTCGCTTTATGCCCCCATGGCGCATCTCGGTATGGTTATCCTACCGACCGGCTATACCGACGAGGCGATGCTTGAGGCCGGCTCGCCCTATGGCGCTTCGGCGATCTGCGGGTCGGAGCATCGACCGCCTCGCCATGAGGATCTTGAGGCGGTCCGGCACCAAGGGCGTCGTATGGTGGCGATCACCGGTGCGTTGATCGCCGCAGGTGAAATGCCGTCCCGCAATCGATAACACGCCAGCGAACATTTAATCTAACGGCCGATATCAACCTGAACGGTGATATCGGCACCAGATTGGTTAATGTTCACTTTTTGTTCGACTTTCCGTTGCAAGTGAACGTTTAGCTGTTTTTGTTTCGACAGACAGCCCGGGTAGCGGCGCCCAGCCTGCAAGCTCCTGCAATCGTTCGGGCTGCAGCAGGACCACCTGGCCGTTTCGCACGTCCAGTAACCGCTCGCGCCGCAGTTGCTGCACGGTGCGGTTGACATGAACGACGCTGAAGCCGAGCACGTCAGCGAGCACGTCCTGGGTCAGCGGCATGGCGAAGCTGTCGCTGTCCACAAGACCCACGCGGCCCAGGCGCTCACGCAATTCCAGCATCAGATGCGCGAAGCGTCCGCATGCGGTCTGCCGACCCAGGCGCACGATTTGGTCATACAGCAGCATGTCGTGCAGATGCGCCATGACGCGGGTCGCGTGCGCAAGACCCGGGTGTATGGGGTCGGCGGACGCGGCAGCCTCAATGAGTGGCTGCGCGCTCACGGTCTCAAGTTCGGTCAACGCCGCGACGGCGCATGACGAGGGCAGCCGTACCTGCATAAGCGGCCAGATAAGATCGCCCGGCAGCTTAAGGCTGATGATCTGCCGATGCCCGTCGGGAAGCAGACGGTATTGGCACGCCCATCCCGCGACGATCATGCGCGGCGGCGGCGGGGAGGCGCCTGCGACGTATAGGTCACGATAAGGCGGATGATAGCGGGCTGCCTCCGCAAGGTCGCCCAGCAGTTTCATCTCCGCGTTTGACAAGCATACGAACGCCGAAAAGTGTTCGGCCAGCACGCGGAAATGGCCGGACTGACCATCGATGCTGTCCGGCACGAATTCGTTTGAACTAACGAACGACAAGGGGAAGGCCCAGGCGTGTAGCCCGTCTTAAACAGCCGCGTCCGGTCCTGTTGCGCATTGTATCACTACACATTGCATCTCTCGATTGTAGGATCAGTGATCCGGACATTAGATCGAATTGCACCGCTGCAAGGTAAACAAACCGCCAGTGCAAGGTCTGTTCACGGGAGTGCAACGTACGGATGCGGAATATAGACTTGAACAATCCGAACATCACCCAAGGGCGATGCATTACGAACGCCTGATGCGGCTACGGCCTTAACCGATCCCCGTTAATGCTGCAAACCAAAGTTTATGGTCTGTCTGGTTAGTTCAAAGCGACTGCGTAACATGTGAAGTCTGGAGCGGCTTAGCCCGAACAGCGCTCGGCGCAATCGCTGCCGCATCGCCGCCAAATTCCGTATGACAATGCTGAACAGCCAGCGACAGCGCCCTCAGTTTATAGGTGCCGCACTCGCCAAGGTTGCATCAGCAGAGTGCGGGTGGGACAGTCTGGCCGAGCTGGTTGCATCACGAACGAGGCTCGCCAGCGTAGCGGTCAGCGGCAAGCCGGCAGACTCAAAAGACGGCACAACAGAGAGCAAGGGGCAGGCTGGGATGATCGACCCACTCTATAGTCTCTCGGGCTTCTGCGTCGGCGTCCTGGTCGGCCTGACCGGCGTCGGCGGCGGCTCGCTGATGACCCCGCTGCTGATCCTGCTGTTCGGGGTGCACGCGGCCACCGCGGTCGGCACCGACCTGTTGTTTGCCGCTTGCACGAAGTCGATCGGCGTGGCGGTCCACGCCCGCACTGA
>JANXVC010000312.1 GCA_025351925.1 Rhodospirillales bacterium
GCCGCCGTCGCGGCACCGGCTCAAGGCGTCTCCACCGGCGCCAGGCCGACGCGCTCGGTCGACAGCACGACCGACCGCTCGCCGCCATCCATGCGCCAGGAGACCCGCACGGTCATGCCCAGCAGGATGGCGCGGCCGGGCCGTTCGGGATCGACGCCCTCCCGGGCGGCTCCGGCGGTGGCGAGCGGCGTGACGTTGACCTGCCAGGCAAAGCCGCCGCCGTCGTCGCCGCGCTGCTCGCCCGGCGTCGGCGTCGCGCCCAATGTGGCGAGGCGGGACAGGGCGCGGGACAGCGCCTCCTGATAATGGCCGGAGACCCGCGCCGATTGCAGGCCGCCCGCGGCTCCCTGGGTCAGCGCGCCCAGCGCCAACGCGGCAATGATGAACGCGACCAGCACCTCGATGAGTGTGAAGCCTTGCTCCCGAGACTGTTGATTACGAATCATTGGCTACGGTGACCCGTCCGGTCAGCCAGTCCACGCCGACCCGCGAATGCCGCTCGCCGCGCGCCAGCTCCACCCGGCCGCCGGAGGAGCTGCCATCCGGCATGAAGGCGATCCCCGCCCGCACGACTGTGTCCCCGCCAGCCGCGACAGCCGCCGTCAGGTCAGCGGTGGTCACGACCGACATGCCGATCCCGGCGGGCAGGCTGCGCGGCGCACCCGCACCGATGCGAAGGGTGTTGGCACGCGGGTCGAAGACGACGGTCACCCGCTGGTTCGACATGATGGCCCGGGTGCGGGCGACCCGCATCGCCTGTGCCACTGCGTTGGTCGCCGCCCGCATCTCCAGCCCAGCGCTGCGCGGCGGCCCGCGCGCCAGCACCAGCCCGGCGACCAGGCCGAGCACCGCAAGCACGACGATCATTTCGATCAGGGTGAAGCCTGCCTCGCTTGCGCCCCGGAATTGGTTAGCTCGCGGCAAGATCGTTCAGGCCCAGCATCGCCAGCAGCAGCGACGCCACGATCCCGGCGATTACCGCACCCATCGCCACCGTGATCGCCGGCACCAGCAGCGCCACCAGCCGCTGCACGCCGAGCCGGGTCTTCTCCTCGTGGATCTCGGCGGCGCGCAACGCCATGGGGCCGAGCTGCGCCGTCTCCTCACCCAGCCGCAGCAGGTAGATCGTGCGGGCGGGGAATACGCCGGACTCGTCGAGCGGCCGGGACAGCCCGGCGCCGCCCTTGGCGCTGATGGTGGCACGCTCGATCGCGGCGACGCCGGCGAGGTTGCCAATCGCGTCCTGCACAATGCCGAGTGCCGCGATTAACGGCACGCCGTTGTTCAGCAGCGTGCCGAGCGTTCGGGTAAAGCGCGCCGCGATGATCTCCCGCGTCAGCCCGCCCACCACCGGCAGCCGCAGCAGCAACCGGTCTAGCAGCATCCGCGGGCGCGGCTGCTTCAGCGCCTGCCGGGCCACCAAAACCAGGGCGATGAGGGCCAGCAGGGCATACAGGCCGTACGCGGACACCGCGTCCCCGGTGGCGATCAGGATTTGCGTCGGCCGGGGCAAGGCGGCGCCGTTCTGCTCGAACAGCGGCACGAACTGCGGCAGCACCTGGGTCAGCAGCAGCGTGATGGAGCCGATCGCCACCAGCAGCAGAAGCCCGGGATAGATCATCGCCGAGGTGACAGTGGAGGCCAGGCTCCGCTCGCGCTCCAGCAGGTCGGCCAGGCGGTCGAGCGTCGGCGCCAGCGTGCCGCCCGCCTCCCCGGCGCGCACCAGGCCGACATACAGCTTGGGGAAACTGCCGGGATGCGCCGCCAGTGCCGTCGCCAGCGAGCCGCCGTCGCGGACGGTCTTGCGCAGCGCCTCCACCGTCGTGCGCACCCGGGCATTCGGCGCGGTATCGACCAGGAAGCGCAGGCTGCGGTCCAGGTCCTGCCCGGCGCCGAGCATGATCGACAGCTCCCGCGTCAGGTTCGCCACGTCCTGCCGGCCCATGCCGCGGCGGCCGATGTCGCGCTGCAGCAGGTCCGCGAACCCGCTGCTGCCGGCGGGCTCGGCGCGCATCGGGATGCTGCCCTGGCGCTGCAGGCGGCTGACGACCTCGGCCTCGGTCGCCGCGTCCATGGTGCCGCGCACGGTCTGGCCGGCGGGATCGATCGCGGTGTAGCGGAAGGCGGGCATCGGGCCGTCCCCGTCAGGCTTCGGCGCGGATGCTGCGGACGACTTCCTCGATCGTGGTGGTTCCGGCCAGCGCTGCGTCCAGGCCGGCGTCGAACATCGTCACCATGCCGGACGCCACCGCCGCGCGTTCGATCTCGGTATGCTCGGCGCGGGCGAAGATCAGCCGCTCGATCTCGGCGTTGGGCGCCAGGAACTCGGCAATCGCCAGGCGGCCGCGGTAGCCAGTGCTGCGGCATTTGTCGCAGCCGACCGGGTGCCACAGCCGCACCGGACGTCCATCGGTCCGGCGCTCCAGGTCGAAGCGGCGCACCAGTTCCGGCGCCGCATCGCCCTCGACGGCGCAGTGCGAACACAGCCGGCGCACCAGCCGCTGCGCCAGGATGCCGCGCAGCACGGCGGTCAGCAGATAGTCTTCGAGCCCCATGTCGCGAAGGCGGGAGATGGTCGCAGCGGCCGAGTTGGTGTGCACGGTCGATAGCACCAGATGCCCGGTCAGCGCCGCCTGCACCGCGATCTGCGCCGTCTCGATGTCGCGGATTTCGCCGACCATGATGACGTCGGGGTCCTGCCGCAGGATCGAGCGCAATAGGCTCGCGAAGTTCAGCCCGATCTGCGGCTTCACCTGGATCTGGTTGACGCCCGACAGCTGGTACTCGATCGGATCCTCGACCGTCACCACCTTCCGCGCCACAGAATTGAGTGAAAGCAACCCAGTATAGAGCGTCGTGGTCTTGCCGCTGCCGGTCGGTCCCGTGACCAGCACGATGCCGTTGGGCAAATCCAGCGCGGCGTTCACCTTGGCGATCACCGCCGCCGGCAAGCCGAGCCGCGCATAGTCGAACGCCACCGTGCTGCGGTCCAGCACGCGCAATACGACCGTCTCACCATACAAGGACGGGATGGTCGAGACGCGGAAATCGATCTCCTGCCCGCGCACCGCCAGCTTGATGCGCCCGTCCTGCGGCAGGCGGCGCTCGGCAATGTCGAGGCGCGACATGATCTTGATGCGCGACGTGATGGCGGCGGTCAGGCGCGACGGCGGGCTGTCGGCCTCGTGCAGCACGCCGTCGTAGCGGTAGCGCACGCGCAGGCGGTCCTCGAACGGCTCGATATGGATGTCGGACGCCTGGGTCTCGACCGCGCGGGCGATGATCTGGTTGACCAGGCGGATCACCGGCGCCTCGCTAGCGAGGTCCTTCAAACGCTCGGCGTCCTCTTCCAAAGGCTCGGCCGCGGCGTCCGGCGCGTCGGAGGCCGTGGTCGCGCCGTCCGAATACAGCCGGTCCAGCGCCGCATCCAGCTCGATCGGCACGCCGACCAGCAGGGACACCGGCAGCCCGGCCGCCGAGGCGATGGCGGCAGGGATGAAATTGTCGAGCGGATCGGCGACCGCGACCAGCAGCCGGCCGTCCAGCTCGGCAATCGGCAGGGCGCGCGCGCTGCGCAGGAACCGGGTCGAGAGCCGGTCGGCGAACAGCGGCTCGGCGGCTGGGTAGCGGTCCGGGGTGGCGATGGGCAGATGCAGCAGCCGGGCATAGGCCTCGGCCAGCCCGCGCTCGGTCACCAGACCGAGCTGCAGCAGCACCTTATCCAGCCGCTGCCCGCTCTCCTGCGCGACCCGGCGGCCACGCTCGACTGTGCGGACGTCGCACTGATTGAGCTCGACCAGCAGCGCGGCCAGGCTTTCAATGATGTCGCCGGCCGCTGCGGGCATGCTGCCTGCGGCTATGGGCGTGCTGCCTCCCGCGGCGGGCCTGTTGCCTGCGGCAACTGGATCGAAGGCGATCGGCTGACCGATGCTGTGCGCACTCATCCCGTAGTGACCCCGGTTGTGGCATGGGAACTCGTTCTATACATGGTTCTCCGGCGTGCCGGGAGTAGGCCGCGGGATGTGGGAGCGCGTTTGGACGGGCTGTTGCCGCTGCTGGTGTCCCCGTTCGTCGGCAGCTTCTTGGGCGTCGTGATCCGTCGATTGCCGCTGGGCCGGCCTATTGCGATGGGCCGTTCTGCTTGCGAGGGCTGCGGCCGGGTGCTGCCGGCGCGCGATCTGATTCCTTTGATAAGTTTTGTTCTGCTGCGCGGCCGTTGCCGGTTCTGCCGGGCGGGCATCGCGCGCTTCCATCCCGGCATCGAGCTTGCGGCTATCGCCGTCGCGGCCTGGGCGATGCTGGCGGACCCCGGCGCGGAGGCTCTGTTGGTATGGGCCAACTGCGCGCTGGGCTGGTCGCTGCTGGTTTTGGCCTGGATCGACTGGGACCACCTGCGTCTGCCCGACGTGCTCACTCTACCGCTGGTCGCGCTGGGCCTGCTGGCGACCTGGGCGCTGGACCCGGACGCCGCGACCGACCACGCCGCCGCTGCTGCGCTGGCCTACCTGGCGTTCCGTGGGGTGGCGCTGGCTTACCGTTTGCTGCGGGGCCGGGACGGTCTGGGCCAGGGCGACGCGAAGCTGCTGGCGGCGTCGGGCGCCTGGGTCGGGCTGGCCGGACTGCCGAGCGTGGTGCTGGGCGCAGCGCTGATCGCTTTGGCGACGACGCTGGTGCAGCGTTTGGCTCGCCGCATGGGTGCGGAGACGCCGATCCCGTTTGGGCCGTATCTGGCGGTGACGACTTGGCTGGTGCGGCTTTATGGGGTGGCGGAGTTGGTTTTGTAAGGACGGCTACTTACAAGAAAGGTGAGGGATTTACGAGGTTAACGATAGACTAGGTGTTTGGTCCTAGGGAGCCGTGACACTAACCTGACGCGAGAAGCGGATGATCAAGGTATGAAGAAGGCAGGCATTGTTGCTGCAGAGCGTGAACTTGAGTGGACGACCGCGGGTTGGCATGCGGTAAAGGTCGCATGGGAACAGGAGTTGAAAGGGACGTGGGCCAATTTCTCGAACTTGGTCGACGATAATGTATCGAACAACGTCAAGACTGGAACGGCAGCGTTTTCGGCCTTTGTAGGTTCCGAAAACCCCCGTACGTTGCAGAATTTTAATGAGGCGAGGCGAGGGTGGTGCGCCTTTCTCCTTCATGCCAATCGTGTATTCTCGAAATTGGAACAGGGTGCGAAGGGCACCGCGAGCTTACCGTGGCATGGAACTATAAGGAGAGCTCGAAAAAAAGACCCCTTGTTGCAGTATATTTATCAAGCCCGAGATGCTGAAAACCATGGTGACCCGACACTAGGCCAAGATACGGTTGTTAAATGTGGAGCGCCAAACGTCCAAATGCTAAGTGCAGCCGAGTTTCCCGTGCTTGAAGCGCGTATTATCGGCGCAACAGTGGGATTACCCATGCTTTTACTTTTGCCCGTTAAGACACGATCAGGCATTTACACGCCACCTACGCGACATTTTGAGCAGGATATTCGACCGTCTATTGAAGTTGTCGCCGAGTTGACTCTTACTTACTTGGCTCAGATCATAACGGACGCAAAATCTCGTATGATATGATATAGGGAGGTTAACCGAATCCAGGAAGTTACTGGGCAAGCAAGTTCTTTACAGCTTGGGCGGTCCATACTCCGCCGCGCGCCGTCCGCACGCCTCGCTGGGTTAATTTGGTCGCAATCGCCCTTAGGCTCTTGCCGGCGGCCTGTAGCTCGCGGGCGATCGGCTGCACCATGGCGGCGAAAGCATCGGCTTTGGCACGGCAAGCCGCGGCCGCCACAGCGGCATCCGGCACCGGACCACCAACGTTGTGAACTTTATGTACGGTGCGATGCTAGCGAATAACGCATGACGCAAATCAACCGGGCAGCCGCCGATCATCAATCTGCCAGAGACGTTGCTAAGAACCGGAACGACAGTAGGTTTGGGAGTAGGCGACCAACAATCAAATTATTAGTCAATGAAATTATGGATTTACCCACAATGACTGGCGGAGAGGGTGGGATTCGAACCCACGGTAGCTGTTACACCACAACGGTTTTCGAGACCGCCACCTTAAGCCGCTCGGCCACCTCTCCATGCGCGGCGCGGCTTATAAAACGCCCGCGCGCCGTCTGCAACCACCACGTTGACACACAGCGCACACACCGTATAACCCGCAGCTCGGTATCCGCCCACGACGGGTGCCCCATGTCCACAAAAAGGGCCGCCCGGCGCACCGGGACGGCCGATCAGGAATCAGCGATGTTTGCAGTGATCCGCACCGGCGGAAAACAATACCGCGTTATGCCGAATGACGTGCTCAAGATCGAAAAGCTGCCCGGAGACGCGGGGGAGACCATCACCTTCAGCGACGTGCTCGCCGTCGGCAGCGACGCCGGCACCACGATCGGCGCCCCGCTCGTGCCCGGCGCCACCGTGACGGCCACCGTCATCGCGCAGGACCGCCTCGACAAGATCATCATCTTCAAGAAGCGCCGCCGGCAGAACAGCCGCCGCAAGAATGGCCATCGCCAGCATGTGACCGTGCTCCGCGTGGCCGGGATCAACGCGGATGGCCATGTCATGCCGGCCGCAGCCGCCCGCCCGGCCAAGGAGCCCGAGCCGGCAATGACCGAGGCCGTCGCGTCCGAGCCGGAGGCTGCAGTTCTCGAAGGGTCGAACGCCGATGCCGGCTCGACCGAAGCACCCGCACCCGTTTAAGGAGACAGAGCAATGGCGCATAAGAAAGCAGGCGGCTCCTCCCGCAACGGACGCGACACCGCCGGGCGGCGGCTCGGCGTCAAGAAGTTCGGCGGCGAGGCAGTGTTCGCCGGCAACATCATCATCCGCCAGCGCGGCACCAAGATGAAGCCGGGCCTGCACGTCGGCCTCGGCAAGGACCACACCATTTTCGCCCTGGTGGACGGGCACGTGAAGTTCCAGCGCAAGACCGAGGGCCGGGTTCACGTCTCGGTCGAGCCGCTGGCGTTGCCCGCGGCCGCCAATGACTCCACCGAACCGACGGCTGTCGCTGCCGAGTAGCGCCGCACCGCCGCACGAACGGGACTGGGGGTCGGCGCGAGCCGACCCCTTCGCATTTCAGGCATAGCTTCATGAAGTTTCTCGACCAAGCCAAGATCTATCTCCGCTCCGGCGACGGCGGCAACGGCGTGGTCGCGTTCCGCCGCGAGAAGTTCATGGAGTTCGGCGGTCCCGACGGCGGCGACGGCGGGCGGGGCGGCGACATCATCTTTGTCGCCGCACAGAACCTCAATACGCTGATCGACTTCCGTTACACCCAGCACTTCCGCGCGCCCAAGGGCGGCAACGGCGCGGGCAGCGACCGCACCGGCGCGGGGGCCACCGACATCGTAATCCAGGTCCCCATTGGCACCCAGGTCATCGCTGAGGACAAGGAGATCCTGCTGGTCGATCTCGACGAGCCCGGCAAGCGTGTCGTGCTGTGCCGCGGCGGCGACGGCGGCCACGGCAACGCGCATTTCAAGTCCAGCACCAACCGTGCGCCGCGCAAATCGACGCCGGGCTACCCGGGCGAGGAGCGCTGGGTGTGGCTGCGGCTCAAGCTGATCGCCGACGTGGGCCTGGTCGGGCTGCCGAACGCCGGCAAGAGCACTTTTCTTTCTGTTGTCTCCGCAGCACGACCGAAGATCGCGGACTATCCGTTCACCACGCTGCACCCGCAGCTCGGCGTCGTGCGTCTGTCGCACTCGCAGGAGTTCGTGATCGCCGACATCCCCGGCCTAATCCGCGGCGCGCATGAGGGCGCTGGGCTCGGCGACCGCTTCCTGGGCCACGTGGAGCGCTGCGCCGTTCTGCTGCATCTGGTCGATGGCGCTGCCGGCAACGTGGTGCGGGCCTGGCGCACGGTGCGGGAGGAGCTGCGCGCCTATGGCGGCGGCCTCGCCGACAAGCCGGAGCTGCTGGTGCTGAACAAGTCGGACGCGATGACGCCGCGGGAGGCCGCGTCCCGTCGCGCTGCGCTGGCCAAGGCATCCGGCCAAGAGGTCATGCTGCTGTCCGGCGCCACCCAGGACAACCTGCCCGCAGTGCTGCGCGAACTGATGACCCGGGTGCACGCGGCGCGGAGCGTGCCGGCCGCCCTCGAACTGGCGTGACGCCCCGATTGCAGCAGGCCCGGCTGCTGGTCGTGAAGATCGGCAGCGCGCTGGTGGTGGACCGGGCTTTGCCGCGCACGGCATGGCTGGACAGTGTCGCCGCCGATATCGCCGAGGCGCGGGCACGCGGCACGGCGGTGATCGTGGTGTCGTCCGGCGCGATCGCCTTGGCGCGTTCGGCGCTCGGGCTGCTGCAGCCGCGGCTGCGGCTCGAAGAAAAACAGGCGGCGGCGGCGGTCGGTCAAATCCGCCTGGCGCAGGCTTGGACCGCGGCGCTGTCGGCGCACGGCATGATCGCGGCGCAGCTTTTGCTAACGCTTGAGGACACCGAGGACCGGCGGCGCTACCTCAACGCCCGCGCGACCCTGACCACGCTGCTGGGTCTCGGCTGCGTGCCGGTGATCAACGAGAACGACAGTGTCGCCACGGCGGAGATCCGCTTTGGCGACAACGACCGCCTGGCCGCGCGCGTGGCGGAGATGGTTCAAGCGGACCAGCTCGTGCTGCTCTCCGATATCGACGGGCTGTACACCGCGGACCCGAAGCGCGACCTGGCGGCCCAGCACATCCCCGAGGTCCCGGCGATCACCGCTGACATCGAGGCGATGGGGGGCGATCCGCCGCCGGGCTACTCGAGCGGCGGAATGCGCACCAAGCTCGCCGCCGCGCGCATCGCGACGCAGGCCGGCTGCGCCATGGCGATCGCGGTCGGTCAGGTCGAGCATCCGCTACGGGCGCTGGCGGCGGGCGGGCGGTGCACCTGGTTCCTGCCGGCGCCCGATGGCCGCACCGCGCGAAAACGCTGGATCGCCGGCAGCCTACAGCCGGCCGGGCGCCTGACGGTGGACCCTGGCGCCGCCCGGGCGCTGGCAGCTGGCCGGTCCCTGCTGCCCGCCGGGGTGCGCAGCGTGGACGGCGAGTTTGAGCGCGGCGACGCCGTGCTGGTGCAGGATCTGGCCGGCGACACCCTGGCGCGCGGCCTGTCGGCCTATGCCAGCGCCGACGCGCGCCGTATCGCCGGGCACCGGTCCGATGATATTGAGCGCATCCTGGGCTGGCGCGGCCGGGACGAGATGGTGCACCGGGACGATTTGGTGCTGACGACGGCGCCGCCCTGATTTGGCGGTCCCGCGCACCTCAGCCATACACATCCCCCCTGGCGCAGTCACCCATAGCCCGGCAAGAATGCGCTGCGATGAACCACGAAGCAGATCAATGCGCCGCCTGGCTGCGCGACGCCGGACAAAAGGCCCGGGCCGCCTCAGCTAAGCTGGCGGGCAGCACAGACGCTGACCGTGCCGCAGGGCTGCGGGCCGCAGCGGCCAGCCTGCGCCGCCATGCCGCCACGATCCTGACGGCGAATGAGGCGGACGTATCGGCTTTTCATGGGACCGCCGCGTTCCAAGACCGCCTGACCCTGACCGCCCCACGGGTCGAGGCGATGGCGCAGGGCTTGGAGGACATCGCCGCTTTGCCCGACCCGCTGGCCCGCACACTCGCAGAATGGACCAGGCCGAATGGGCTGCGCTTCCGCCGGATTGCCGCACCGATCGGAGTGATCGGCATGATCTACGAAAGCCGGCCGAACGTGGGCGCGGATGCCGCCGGGTTGTGCGTGAAGTCGGGCAACGCCGTCATCCTGCGCGGTGGCTCCGACAGCGCGCACTCGGCCATTGCCATCCATGCGGCGATAGCCGAGGGGCTGGAGGCGGCTGGTCTGCCGCGCGACGCCGTGCAGATCGCCCCCGGCACCGATCGTGGCTATGTCGCCGCCATGCTGGCCGGCAGCGGCCTGATCGACCTCATCATCCCCCGCGGCGGTCGGTCGCTGGTGGAGCGCGTGCAGCGTGACGCGCGGGTGCCGGTGCTGGCGCACGCCGAGGGGCTGAACCACACCTACGTGCACGCCGCCGCCGACCCGGCCATGGCGCGCGCCGTGCTGGCCAACGCCAAGATGCGCCGTACCGGCGTTTGCGGCGCGACCGAGACTCTGCTGATCGACGCCGCCTGCGCGTCCGCGCTGCTGCCGCTGCTGGTGGCGGACCTCGCGGCGCTCGGCTGCGGCTTCCGCGCCGACGCCCGCGCCCGCGCCATCGTGCCGCATCTGCCCGCGGCAACCGAGGCCGATTTCGACACCGAGTGGCTCGACGCAGTGCTGTCGATCGCCGTGGTGGACGGCGTGGACGCAGCGCTGGCCCATATCGCGCGCCACGGCAGCGAGCACACCGAGGCCATCATCACCGAGGACGCCACCGACGCCGACCGCTTCCTGCGCGGCGTCGGGGCAGCCGTGGCGCTGTGGAACGCCTCCACCCAGTTCTGCGACGGCGGCGAGTTCGGCTTCGGCGCCGAGATCGGCATCGCCACTGGGCGCACCCACGCTCGCGGCCCGGTCGGTGTGGAGCAGCTGACGACGTTCCGCTACGTCATCACCGGCACGGGCCAGGTGCGCCCCTGAACCAGGGACATGCGGCGGACCCGGTGCCGGCTTGGGGGCATCGGCACCGCATCCGGGTCGGCCTGCTCGGCGGCTCGTTCAACCCAGCGCATGCCGGCCACCTGCACATCGCGCGCCTGGCGCTGCAGCGGCTGCGGTTGGACCAGGTCTGGCTGCTGGTATCGCCGGGCAACCCGCTGAAGGATGCGGCTGGCCTGGCGACGCTCGCGGACCGCATGGGCAGCGCGCGGCGGATCGCCGGCGGACGCATCCTGGCAACCGTGATCGAGGCGCGGCTGCACACGCGCTACACCTTCGACACGCTGCAGGCGCTGCGCCGACGGTTTCCGCGGGTGCGGTTCGTCTGGCTCATGGGCGCGGACAACCTGGTGCAGTTGCCGAGATGGCAGCGCTGGCAGGGCATCACGCGGTGCATGCCGTTCGCGGTAATGCCGCGTCCGAGCTACAACCAGCGCGCTTTGGCCAGCTTGGCGGCGCACCGGTTGCGCCCGGCGCTGCACCCGGCTCGCGCCGCCCCGGCGCTGGCCAGCAGCGCGGCGCCGGCCTGGACGTTTCTGCCGGCGCGGCAGAATGCGCTGTCCGCTACGGCGCTCCGGGCGAATCGTGGCGGTTTTCCCTTGCTGCAATGGCCTCCGTTGCCGCAAACCGTGCCGCACAGTCCCGAACGCCGCCAAAGTGCCGGGTTCTCGCTAAAAAAGCTGCCCATTATCGAAGGATTACGGACATAGCCAGGAAACCAGTCGCCGATCCCGCCGCCAAGCCGCCCGCGAAGCGTCGCACGCCCACGCCAGCCGCAGTGCTCGCCGAGGCCGCCAAGGCGCCCGGAACGCCGCGCAAGAAGGCCGTCGCCGCCGGGCCGCGGGTCCGCAAGCCAAAAATAGGGGTGCCCGCCGCCGACCAGCAGGACCGGCTCGACCGCATGCAGGCGGTGATCGTCGAGAGCCTAGAAAGCGACAAGGCGGAGGCGGTCGTGACGCTCGACCTCGCCGGCCGGGCCGCCTTCACCGACCGCATGGTGATCGCCACCGGCCTCGCCGACCGTCAGATCAGCGCCATGGCGCTGCATTTGGAGGAGAAGCTGCACGAGATCGGCATTAAGCGCGTGCAGACCGAGGGCAGCGGCGGGTCTGACTGGGTGCTGATCGACGCCGGCGACATCGTCGTGCACCTGTTCAAGCCGGAGGCGCGCGCCCTGTATGCGCTGGAGAAGATGTGGGGCCCCGACCTCGACGAGCATGTGGACGCGCCCGCCCCAGCGTAACCCTTCGCCGCTAGTGCTTGGGCCGCGGCACGCGCGGGCGCAGGTCGAGGGCGGGCACCGGCCGGGTATTGGCGTAGGCCGTGCCGGTCCAGGCGTAGTGCTCGGCGTTCGCAATCAAGTCCGCCATGCCGCCGTGCTTCGTCGGGGAGACGGTGATCCGACCGCTGGCGTCGTCCAGCACCTTGGTCCAGCGCCCCTTGAGCCAGGCATAAACCGAAGTGCTGCATCCGCGTGAGCCGCACTGCCGCGACGATTGCAGCTGTACGAACAGCGCCGGCCGGTCGGAGGCGGTGCCGAGGCGCGCCGAGCCGATCAGCAGCAGCGGCCTATCCCCCGACCGCCGTGCATTGGCAAGATCCTGGGCGACCAAGCTGCGGGCCGTGTGCTCGAGCGAGGTGCCGGGCTGGGCCGACATCACCACGGACGTACCCGCGGGCATCCCAGCGCGATCGGCCGCGGCCACGGTCGTCGGCGGCAGCATCAAGGCAAAGCAGACAAGCATTCGATGCAATAGAGCCATGACCTCGCGGCCTCCGCTTGGGTTCCGCCAAGCTCGGGCGTTCAGAGCGCGTCATAGCGCCCAATGCGTCATTGCGCCATGCGCCTGATTGCAATCGGCCGGCTGCGCCTGGGACCGGAGGCCGAGCTGTTCGACCGCTACAACGCCCGGCTGCGGCCAAAGCTCGCCGTCACCGAGGTTCCCGAGGGCCATGGCGCGCCGGCCGAGGCCAAGCGGCGGGAAGGCGAGGCGTTGCTGGCCGCCCTGCCCTCGCCGGCGCTGGCCGTGGCGCTCGACCTCGGCGCGCCCGCGCCCGGCAGCGACGGCCTCGCACGCCTGCTGGAGCGCTGGCTGGGCCAGTCCCGGCCTTTGTGCTTTGTCATCGGCGGTGCGGAGGGCCTGGACGCCACTGTCCTGGCCCGCGCCGACCATGTGCTG
>JANXVC010000333.1 GCA_025351925.1 Rhodospirillales bacterium
GGTGGCGCCCCCGGGGGCAGCATGGAAAGCGATGAGCTGCGGACCTGGCTGACCTACGCCGAAGCGGGACAGGCGCTGGGGATGCAGCCAGGCAGTGTTAAGCGTTTGTCTTTCCGTAGGAAATGGTCACGCCGGACCGGCAACGACGGCCTGGCCCGCGTGGGGGTACCGGTGGCGGAGCTGCATCCTGCCACCGGTGGCAGCATGGGGGGGTGTCACCGGTGACAGCGCCGGTTTTGTCACCAGTGGCAGCACCAGGGACGCCACCGGTGACAGCACGGGGACGAGCGGGGACGTGACTTCTGTTTCCGCCGACACTTTGGCTGCGGAACTGGCGCACGTGCGGGTGCAGCTTGCCACCCGAGAAGGCGAGTTGGCGGGGATGCGCGAAGCGCTGCGGGTGGCGGAATCGGGCATGCACGAGGCGACTCGACGAGCCGAGCACGCAGAGCAGGCGGCGGTCGATGCTTGGCGGACCACGGCAGACGTTGCGCGGCTGCTGGCGCAGGCCAAGGCTGCGGATGTTCCGTCGCAGGTTCCGCCACGTCGGCGGGGGTGGTTGGGCCGCCTGCTCAAGCCATAGCCTACTCCGGCACCCTTCCCGGGCTCGCCTTCTGTTTGACCCGGGGTGCCCTCCGTTCCGACGCTTCCTGGCTGCCGCGGCCCGCAGCGTAGGCCAAGGAAGGACTGCAGCCGCGCGGAGCCACGCGCAGGCCCGGACGGGCCGAGCATGGCGAGCACGGCGAACACGGTGAGGGACCGGACCTTGGACGGAGCGAGCACCGCAGCAGCCCCGTCCAGGGGACAAGCGCGAGGGCTTTAACCGCGCCGTGCCTTCAAGCGCACCCCGACGCCGCCGCCGTTCTCTGGAATGAATCCGATGCCAGCCGCTTCCAAGGCGGCCCGGATGCCTTTGAGGGTGCGGGGATTGAGGGTCTCGCCACGCTCTAGGCGTGCGATGGTGTTGGGCGACACCTTTGCCGCTGCGGCCAAATCTCGCACACCCCATGACAGCGCGACCCGTGCCATACGGCTTTGGACGGGCGTTATGATAACTGGGTTACTATTTTCTTGCATGGCTTGGCGCGCCTGCCTAGCATGGTTTTGTTCCAATTTTGGAACAGTTTAGGAGGCAGCCGAACGCGCGACTGGTCCTCGCGCGCCGGCCTGACCCGAAGCAGGAAACGCACAAAATGCTCCAGGCTACATACATGCCTAGCACGTCCGCACTCGGTCACAACCCGGATGCCGAACTGATCCACTTGGTCAAGCAGGCCAGGGCGACATGGCAGGCCCTGTCCGAAGCCATACCCGACGTGGTGGACATCCCGCCCGAGACCGACGCTGAACTGCGGCGGCTGGTGAGGTTAGTGCACGCTTACGCTGAGCGGGCCGTTGTGCTGCCGGCGCTGACGCCGGCCGGGCTGCGCGCAAAGGCCGAGCTGGTGCGATTGCTGCACGGCGCGGACTTGGCCGCCGCGGCGTCGTGCATCGAGCAGCGCGCCCTGGCGTCGCTATGCGCCGACCTGATCGCGGACGACGACTGACGAGCGGGCCATTCCCAGCCGCGCTCGCGGGCGCGGCCGGACTGGAAGCACTCGACAAGCACCGGGGCAGTCACAGAGTGGGGGCGAATCGGAACCACCCGCAAGACTATCCCGGAGGGACTAACCGGCCTTTCCGGTGGACGGCCAGGCCGGGATAAATACTTGCCAGAAACTTTGGGGGGACAGGATGACGGACGAGGTCGAAAGCACGAGCGAGCGGCGGCAAAAGCGCCTGCTGGACGCCGCCGAGGCGACGACACGCGACCCGGCGACGGTCGTTTTCCAGCACTCGGTGCTTGCCCAGACGGGCCTGCCCTACCGCGACCCGGGCGACGACGTGCGGGAATGGGAGCGCAGCAATGGGCAAGCCTCACTCGAGATCATCGCTGGCAAAGCGTTTCACCCGGAACTGTGCCGCTTCGTGCCGCTGGGGTTGCCCTACGGCCCAAAGCCGCGGCTGATCCTGGCCCACTTGAACGGGGAGGCGTTGCGGCAGCAGTCGCCGGAAGTCGAGGTGGAGGCCAGCCTGACCGCGTTCGTGAAGCGGCTGAGGCTCGACGCGGGCGGCCGGACGATCAACACGATCAAGGACCAGCTCGCCCGCTTGGCGGCGTGCTCGATGCGCCTCGGGGTCGTGCGGGACGGTCGAGCTATCACGGTCAACTCGCAGATCGTGCATTCCTTCGATCTTTGGTTTCCCAAGGAGGACGGGCAGCGTGTCCTGTGGCCTTCGACGGTGTGCCTGTCGCACGAGTATTTCGACAGCCTGACTAAGCACGCGGTGCCGTTGCACGACAAGGCGCTGATGGCCTTGTCGGGATCTGCGATGGCGCTGGATGTGTATGCGTGGCTGGCACAGCGGCTGCACCGCATCGAGTGGGGCCAGCGCGTATTCGTGCCCTGGCCTGCCCTGCAAGCTCAATTCGGGCCAGAAGGCCCAGCTGCGCGAAAACGCACGGTAGCGGCTTGCACGCAATGTTATGGGTTGAGGTGGGCGTTGCAACAAACCTCTGATCCAGCAAGGCCCAGCCAAGATGAGGTAGGCCAGGACGCTGGTATTGCACGCAGTGTCATCCCCCCGCGTTAGACCTCCTGTTTACTGCGTGCAATACACCGGCCGCAGCGGTGATATCGCGGCCATTCTGCCTTGCATTCCATGATTGCACGCAGCAAACGGGCAGTCCGTGCCGGCATCAGAACAGAACCGCTGCCTTTGTGGCGAAATCATAGGAATTCTGGCCGTGTTCTCGTTTCTTACCGTGCAGTTTTACATGGCCGGGCCTTCCGCCCCTGCTTGCTTGGCTGTCTCGGGCTGATCGGCCTGGCTGATGCCTGACCATGAGGACGGCAGGCGTGATGCAGTGGACGGTGTAACTGGAGACGCAGCTCGTTCCGGGATGGTGCGCGCATCCTGGAAGCTTTACTGCCCGTTTCGCCGGCGAACCACGACAGGGGAGTGATAGCTGCCGATCCTCGGCCTAATCCAGCGCGGCAGCCAGGTGATTTTGCGCATG
>JANXVC010000382.1 GCA_025351925.1 Rhodospirillales bacterium
TGGTCGGAATGCCGCCGCCGTGGTCACGGACCTGGATGTGCACCTCTTGCCCAAACACCGCGGCGGACACCTCGACCGGCGTGCGGGCGCCATACTGGATGGCGTTGTAGATCAGGTTATTGACGATCTGCTCCGTGGCCAGTTGGTCCAGCGTGACGATCAAGCTCTCGGGTACCGCCACCTGCATGGCCGCCCCCGCGTGCCGGGATGCCGCGGCGAAGTCATCCGTCACCTCCCGCAGCAGTGCCGCCAGATCGAACGTGTCCAGCTTGAGTCGGAGCTTGCCGCTGGTCAGCCGAGACACATCGAGCAGAACGCGCGCCCGCTTTAGATAGCGGACCATGGTGCGCTGGATGCGCTCCAGCCGCTGCTCGATTTTGTCCGGAGGGCACCGGCCGGCCACGATGGCGGTCAGCAGCAGGTCAACCTGTCCCATGATCGGCGTCATCGAATTGCGCAGCTCGTGACCCGCTACGGCAATGAAGGTGTCACGCGCCGCAACCGCCTCGGTCAACTCAGCGATGCGCTGGTGGAGTTGCGCCAGCGTATCATCGTCGGGAACAGTGGCCGCAATAGGTAGAAACGCCTTCGGAAGGGCCATGCAGAACTTCTTTCAAGGACGTCATGAAACGTGCCAGGGTCCCGAACCCACCGCAAGGGACAATGACTACTGCAGGGCGAACCTACAGGCCTTAGCCTATCCCAAACCGCACTGCGACCAGCTTAAGTTTCGCCCAAAAAGCGGCAATTCATTGCCACTCGGGCAGACGTAAGCTCCACAAGCGTGCGGCGAAGCGAACTTGCTTAGGAACAGCGGTGGTGCTCTAGGATGCACGACCACAACGCGAGGGCACGTGATGACCGACCCGACCTACAAGATCGTTGAGCTTGTCGGCACATCCGAGAAGAGCATCTCGGACGCGATCGACAATGCCATCAAGAAGGCCGCGCAAAGCATCCGCCATCTCGGCTGGTTCGAGGTCGGGCAGGTCCGCGGCTCTATAGCGGACGGCAAAGTCGGCCGCTACCAGGTCACGATCAAGGCCGGGTTCACCCTGGAGGGCGACACCGGCGCCGGCTGAGCCAGTCGCGGCCTCGGACGGAAGATCAGGCCGCCATCGGATGCCGCACGAGCCGCGGCAACGCCAGCCCGGCTTTGTCGAACAAATGACAGGCGGCGGTGTCGATCGACAGATGGACCGTCTCGTGCGCCCGGGTCGCGTCGCTACCCTCAATCTGTACCGTCAATGCCAGATCGACCCCCGACGTGACGTGCAAAAGCGTCAACCCGCCAAGCCGCTCCACCAGCTTCACCTCGCCCGCAATTTGGCCTGCAGAATCGACGTGCAGCCCCTCGGGCCGGACGCCAAGCGTGATGGTGTCGCCCTGCCGTACACCGGATGCCGAGGTCGGCACCGTGACCTGCCCACCCGACGGCAGCGCGACCGTCACGCCGGACCCAGTAACCTCGACCACACGGGCCGGCATCAGGTTCATGCGCGGTGAGCCAATGAACCCAGCGACGAACAGGTTCGTGGGATGGTGATACAGCTCCAGCGGCGAGCCGACCTGCTCGACCAGCCCGGCCTGCAGCACGACGATCTTGTCCGCCATCGTCATCGCCTCGACCTGATCGTGCGTGACATAGATCATCGTAGCGTTCAGGTCCTCGTGCAGGCGCAGCAGCTCCATGCGCATCTGACCGCGCAGCGCGGCGTCGAGGTTGGACAGCGGCTCGTCGAACAGGAACACCTTGGGGTCGCGCACGATCGAGCGGCCGATAGCAACGCGCTGCCGCTGGCCTCCCGATAGGTCCTTCGGTCGGCGCTCCAGATAAGGCTCAAGCTGAAGAATGCGCGCGGCCTCGTTCACCTTGCGGTCCCGCTCCGCCTTCGGCACCCGCGCCAGGCGCAGCGCGAAACCCATGTTCTGCCGCACCGTCATGTGCGGATATAGCGCGTAAGACTGGAACACCATCGCCAGGCCGCGGTCGGCTGGCCCGACGTCGTTCACCCGCCGGCCGTCGATCTGCAGCTCGCCGGAAGTGATATCCTCAAGGCCCGCGATCATGCGCAGCAAGGTGGATTTGCCGCAGCCTGAGGGGCCGACGAACACCACGAACTCACGCTCGAGCACGTCGAGGTCGATGCCCTTGATGACGTGGGCCGGGCCATAGCTTTTACGTAGGTCGCGCAGCGTCAGTGTTGCCATTCGAGTAGTCCTATTTTACCGCGCCGAAGGTAAGGCCGCGCACGAGCTGACGCTGGCTGAACCAGCCGAACACCAGGATGGGCGCCACCGCCATGGTCGAGGCCGCGGATAGTTTGGCGAAGAACAGACCCTGAGGGCTGGAGAACGAGGCGATGAACGCGGTCAGCGGCGCCGCCGACGAGGTCGTCAGGTTCAGGCTCCAAAACGCCTCGTTCCAGCATAGGATCAGCGACAGCAGCCCGGTGGACGCGACGCCCGGCAGGGTCAGCGGCAGCAGCAGATACCACACCTCGCTCACCGTCCGTGCGCCGTCCATCCGGCCGGCCTCCAGGATGTCCTTCGGTACTTCTTTATAGAAGGTGAACAGCATCCAGACCACGATCGGCAGGTTTGCCAGCGCATACATGATCACCAGCACCGTGCGCGTATCCAACAGCGCTGAGTCGCGGGCCAGGATGTAGATCGGCACCAGCACGCCCACCGGCGGCAGCATCTTGGTCGAGAGCATCCACAGCAGCGTGCCGCGGGTGCGCTGTGTCGGATGGAACGCCATCGAGTACGCCGCTGGGATCGCGAACAGCAGCGCCAGCACGGTGCCGCCAACCGAGACCACGACGCTGTTTAAGGCGAAGCTGAGGTAGTCAGCCCGCGACAGCACCTCGGCGTAGGAGGACAGCGTCGGGGTGAAAGTGAGCCGCGGGGTGATCGCGTCAACCTCGGACTTGAAGCTGGTCAGCACCATCCAGGCAATCGGGAAGAACAGCAGTATGGCCACGCCCCAGCCGACGACGAAGGCGAACACGCGTTGGAAGACGGTTTCACGCATCGGCTAGACCTCCAGCCGGCGGGCGATGCTGCGCACCAGGAAGTAGGCGACGATGTTGGCCAGGATGATCGCCACCACGCCGCCGGCCGAAGCGCCACCGACGTCGTATTGCAGGAGAGCGCGAGCGTAGATCAGGAAGGCGAGGTTGGTCGTGGCGTTGCCGGGCCCGCCGGAGGTCGTGACGAAGATCTCGGCGAATACCGTCAGCAGGAAAATCGTCTCGATCATCACGACGACGCTGATGGCGCGGGAGAGATGCGGCAGGGTGATGAAGAAGAACTGCGCGACTACCCCGGCGCCGTCCATGCGCGCGGCCTCCCGCTGCTCATGGTCGAGCGACTGCACGGCGGTGAGCAGGATCAGCAGCGCGAAGGGCAGCCACTCCCAGGATACGATGGCGATGACGGCGGCCAATGGATACGAGGCAAACCAATCGACCGGCTGCAGCCCGAAGGCGAGTGCTACGGCGCCGAGCACCCCGTAGATCGGGTGCATCAGAAGGTTCTTCCAAATCAGCGCGCTGACGGTCGGCATGACGAAGAACGGCGAGATCGCCAGCACGCGGGCGATCTTCTGGCCGGGGAACGGCTGGTCGAACAGCACGGCCAGCAGGGTGCCGAGACCCACGGTGATGACCAGCACCGAGATCAGCAGCGTCATCGTGTTGCGGAGCGAGACCCAGAAATCCGGATCGGTCACCAGGAACTCGTAGTTGTCGCGCCCGGCGAACCCGCTCACCTCTGGATTCACCAGGTTGTAGTATTGGAACGAGAACCACAGGGTCATCACCAATGGCACGATCATCCACAGCAGCAGCACCACGACGGACGGCACCACCAGCAGCGAGCCAGTCTTGCGTGGCGGCTTCGCTGCCGCAACGTTCTCCCGGATGAGGGTCGCCGACATGCCCGCCGCCTACTTCTTCGGGTAGCCGGCCTGGCGCATCGTCCGCTCCGTCGCGGCCTGGGCGGTCTTGAGCCCCTGCTCGACGGTGCTCTGACCGCTCAGTGTCCCGGCGATGGTCTGGCCGACCTGGGTGCCGATGCCCTGGAACTCGGGAATCGCCACGAACTGCGCGCCTTCATACGGCCGCGGCGCCTTGGTCTGCCCGGTCGAGTTGGCGACGCTGATCGCCTGCTGCACGAAAGCCGCGAAAGGCGCCGCCTGCTTGTAGGCAGGGTTGTCGTAGGTGGACTGCCGCGTGCCCGGCGGCACCGCGACCCAGCCGTTTTCCTTGGCGACCAGCTCGATATAGTCCTTGGACGTCGCCCAGGCCACGAAGGTCCGCGCCGCTTCCTGCTGCTTGGACGAGGTCGGGATGCTCAGGTTCCAGCTCCATAGCCAGGTCGGCGCGCCCTTGAAGCTGCCGGTCGGCATCGGCGCGAAACCCACCTTGTCGGCGACGCTCGACGTCTTCTTGTCGAACAGCAGCCCGCCAGCGACGGTTGCGTCGATCCACATCCCGCAATGGCCGCTGGCGAACAGCGCCAGGTTCTCGTTGAAGCCGTTGGACGTGGCACCCGGCGGCCCGTCCGACTTCAGGATGTCGGTGTAGTAGGTGATCGCGTTGCGCCACTCCGGCGTGTCGATCTCCGGCTTCCACTGCGCGTTGAACCATTGCCCGCCCTCGGCATTCACCAGCGACGTGACGAAGGCCATGTTCTCGCCCCAGCCCGGCTTGCCGCGCAGGCACATGCCATAGACCTGGTTCGGCTTGTCGGTGAGCTTATCGGCGAAACCACGGATTTGCTCGTAGGTCGGCGCCTCCGGCATCTTGATGCCCGCCTTCTCGAACAGGTCGGTGCGGTAGTAGGTCATCGCGCTCTCGGCATAGAACGGCAGGCCATACAGCTTGCCGTTGTAGGTCAGCCCCTCGCGCACCGGCTTCAGGATATCATCGACGCCATACGACGCCGGCAGCTTGTCCATCGGCTCCAGCCAGCCCTGCTTCGCCCAGATCGGCACCTCGTAGTTGCCGACCGTCATCACGTCGAACTGCCCGGCCTTGGTGGCGATGTCGGTGGTGATGCGCTGACGCAGCACGTTCTCCTCAAGCACCACCCAGCGCAGCTTGATGTCGGGATGCAGCTGCTCGAACTGCGGTGACAGCTTCTGCATCACCACCATGTCGCCGTTGTTGACGGTCGCGATGGTGATAGTGGACTCGGCCCGCGCCGTCCCCGACGCCAGGCCCACGGAGAGCAGCGCGCCGGTAGCGACGACGGCCCGCAGGCCGCCCTTGATGCGATGAGCGATGGTACGTCTCCCCAAATCGAATTACTTGGCGCTGCTGATATGAGCAAGCTTAGGTTGCCCATTTCACCTTCTCGTGGCGTCGTCAACACCTTATGGTGAAGCACTCGCTGCGATCAGAAAACGAGGCTGCGCGACGCCTCCGCCAGCGTCTCCCGGCTGCCCCGCCCATATAGCAAGCCCAGCCAGCGGCCAACCGGATCGATCAGCCGCGCATCCGCGCCGGTCTCGCCAAAAAGCTGGATAATGCCGAGCAGCGGCCGCGGGTCCGGCCCGCCCTCGATCGCCTTCTCCCGCAATAACGCCGCGAGCGGATGGCGGATGTCGATCGGCTGCCCGTGCTCGTCCTCGCCGCGCACCCGCCGCAGCCAGGCGGCCAAAGCGAGCCCCAGCAGCTCGACCCCCTCCCCCGTGCGCAGCCGGTCGCGGATCGGGTCCACCAGGATGTTCAGCGGCGCGTCGGTGTTCACCCGCTCCACCGTGTCCTTGATGGCCGGGTTGGAAAACCGCTCGATCAGCGTCGCCTTGTAGGCTGCGAGGTCGATCCCCGGCACCGCCGGCAGCGTCGGCCCGGTCTCCCGGTCCATCAGCGCACCCATGAAACGTGTGATCAGCGGGTCGGCCATCGCCTCGTCGATGGTGACGTATCCCGCGAGCCGGCCCATGCCGGACACTGCGAGGTGGCTCGCGTTCAACAAACGCAGCTTCATGAACTCGTAGGGCGCAACGTCGGCTACGAACTGCGCGCCGACCTCCTCCCACGCCGGGCGGCCTGCGGGAAAGCGGTCCTCGATCACCCACTGCGTAAAGGTCTCGGCAAACACCGGCCAGGCGTCCACGATGCCGTGGCGCTCGGTCAATGCCGTGACGTCCGCCGCGGCGGTCACCGGCGTGATGCGGTCCACCATCGTGCTCGGGAAGCTGCCGTGCTCGGCGATCCATTCGGCCAACCCGGGATCGCGCAGGCCGGCCAGCGCCAGCACCGCGTCACGCAGCACGCTGCCGTTGTGCTGAATGTTGTCGCAGGTCATCGCGGTGAACGGCGGCACGCCGCTGACCCGGCGCCGGCGATACGCCTCCACCACGATGCCAATCGCGCTCGACGGCCGCTCCGGGTGCGCGAGGTCCGCGCGGATCAGCGCATGCTCGGGATCAAGCCGCTTCGTGGAGCGGTTCAGGCAGTAGCCGTTCTCCGTCACCGTCAGGCTGACGATGCGGATTTCCGGACGATCGATCGCCTCCAGCAAAGCGGCACTGCTCTCGCCGGCGAACACCACGTCGGCGAGCGAGCCGATCACCGTCACTGTCTCATCGGTGAAGCTGCGCTCCACGAGCGTGTAGAGGTTGTCCTGCGGCGCTAGGCTCTCCTGCATGCGCCGGTCGCCGGGCATCAGCCCGGCGCCGATGATGCCGAACTGCAGCGCATCCGGCCGTCGCTCCATGAGTTCGTGCATGTAGCGCGCCATGTGCGCCCGGTGGAAGTTGCCGAGGCCGAGGTGCACGATCCCTGCGGTCACGCCGGCGAGGTCGAAGCGGGGCACATGCACCGGCGGCGCCAGGCGGGCCAAGTTGGCGCGGTTAAGCTGGATGGATTGCATGACGATCCCCTTAGTTGCGCCAGGCTCGCGCCGCGCATCAGCGCGCGGCCGGTTTGCGCATCGAATAGATGCATGTTTCCCACGCCGAAGCCAACGCGCACGCGGTCCTTCGTCTCGACGGGGCGAGGCGGCCGTCAGAATGTGACGGTGGTGCGCAGCCCGAAGACCGCGGCGTCACCCAGCCGCTTCGCTGGGTTCTGCGGGTTCGGCACTCCGCCGTTCAGGTTGAACAGGTATTGCGCCGAGGGCTGGATCTGCCACCACGGCGCGATCTGCGCCTGGTACGTCACCTCCAGCACCGTCTCATTGCGGCGGATCGGGTAGGCCCCGCCGGTGAAACGCGCGGTATCGGAATCGAGCTTGCTTACCGTGTCGCTGATCCGGGTGTAGGCGACGCCGAGGCCGGCGGTATCGCTGTCGCGCCCGCCGATCAAGCCCTTATAGGTCATACCGGCATCGGCATAGAAATTCACCAGGTTTCGGTCGCCCGGCGCACCCATGACGCGGGCGAACACGCCGACGCCGCCGTCCTTGGTGCCCTCCTTGCGCCAGACGAGCTGATCCGCCACGGCATAGAGGCTATAGCTGCCGCGGCGGTTGCGGCCGAGGGCAGCGGTGCCGGCCGGATCGGCCAGCGACACGCCAGCGCCATTCCGGCGCTGGTCGGCGAAGTTCTGCGTGCTGTAATAGGCACCGAACTTGTAGGTGCCGGGCAGGCCGGTCGCACCCTCCTCCTGGTTGGTGCCGTATTGGACCTCGGCGATGGCGAATACGCCGTCGCGCAGTCTAAATGCAGTGCCGGAGGGGTCGCGATCCTGCGGGAAGCCGCGGCCTGGGCCGGCAGGGTCGCCGTTGAACACCGCGCCGAGCAGCGTGATGTTGTCCGCGGGCACGTATTTCACACGAACGCCAGGGGTGGCCAGCGGGAAGGACGGCCCGGACGACGGCAGGTCAGAGCTGGGCAGGCTGCTCCAGCCAAAGGTGTGGTTCAGGAACAGCCCGGCGTATTGGCTGATCATGAACTCCTGGTCGGCCGCGAGCTGACCCACGCGGACGGCCAGCCTTTTGTCGAACAGCACCTGCTCGTACCACAGCTCGAACAGCAGCGTGCCGCGCAGCGCCTCCAAACCGCTGACGGTGTTGAGATTATTGCCAAGGTTGTTCAGGCTGAGGCCGCGGCCGTGGATCTGGTAGCCGGTCGCGTTGAACGTGCCGCCCTTCCAACCGAACGCTTTCTCGGTATCGACGCCGACGCCGAACTGGGTCAGCCCCTCGTAGATCACGCCCTGGCGCACGCCGCCGGTGGCGTTGCCGAACACCTCGCTCGATTCCGTAAGGCCGAAGGTGATCCCCCGGTCCGCGAGGCCGCTGCGGACGCCGCCGAGGTCGCCGAACAGGTTGGAGCGGTCCCAAACCCCTTTCGCTGTTTCCTCGCCCGGCTTCACGCCCGACTCGCCGCCAGGAGTGGCCTGCCGGCTCTCCGGCGCTGCAGGCTCAATGCGCTCGCTGGGACTCGGAGCGGTTTGCGCGGCCGGGCTGGCGCCGATTTGGGCGGCAGCGGGACCGAGGGCCAAGGTGGATGCAACGACGAGCACCAAGCCGGCCACGTGACGCCCCATCGCACTTCGCGCAGTGAATATCGCACTTCGCGCAGTGAATAGTGAAAAGACTGCAGTCATACCGGGCGCGTCCTTTAGATCGCGGCGCTTGTAGCCGGTCTTTGCCAAGGCACGCGAGTGCAGGCCGATGACCTCCGAGGCGCCCAGAGCCGGCGACTCAGCCGATGCGCATGAGAACAGCGCCATTGCCGCACTGCGAAAGTCAGACCAATTTTCTAATATTGTGATCCGTGGTAGAACGTCGCTCTTAAATCCAGCGCGTCCCTTGCGGTATGAAGAAAGCTATTCCCAATTGGCTTGATCAGAGCCGGGCGCCAGCCCTGCGTGGACACGGGCGGACAAGCGCTGATGCGACTAGCAACCATCGAACAGGCCATCACCAGCGCCCCGGCGCAGCACGGCGCTTCGCTCATAGACTATGCAGGGTGGAGCACGCCGGGCGTGTTGCGTGACCTGCTGTGCCGGGTGTTCCCGCGGCAGATCGCGCTGGTTTCCTCTTTCGGGACCGAGAGCGCGGTGCTGCTGCACATGGTGTCCGGCATCGATAAGGCGGCTCCCGTGGTGTTTCTCGAAACCGGAAAGCTGTTCCCGGAGACGCTGCAGTACCGCGACACGCTGGTGGAGCGGCTCGGCCTGCTGGACGTGCGCTCGGTCCAGCCGAGTGCGCGCGCGTTGGCCCTCTCGGACCCTAGTGGCACGCTATGGCATAGCAATCCCGACGTGTGCTGCTGGCATCGTAAGGTGGAGCCGCTGGATGAGGCATTGTCCGGCTTCCCCGCCTGGATCACCGGACGCAAGCGCTTCCAGGGCGGCATGCGCACGGCGCTGCCGTTGATCGAGCACGAGCCGGACGGCCGGGTGAAGGTGAACCCGCTGGTGTCCTGGAACGCCGAGCAGTTGAACCGCTATATGTCCGAGCACGATCTGCCCCGGCACCCGATCGAGGCGCAGGGCTATCGATCCATCGGCTGCGCGCCGTGCACGCGGCCAACGGCGCCGGGCGCCGATCCGCGCGCTGGACGCTGGGCCGGACACAATAAGACCGAATGCGGTATTCATTCTCCCAACGCCGCCAACGCAGCCCTGACCAAGACGAGCAACCCCGCATGAACGCCCTCGCTCCCTACCCCGACGCCCTCGCCGTCACCCTGCCGAGCGCCACCGCGCACCTCCGGCAACTGGAGGCCGAGAGCATCCACATCATCCGCGAAGTGGCCGCGGAGTGCCGCAACCCGGTGTTCCTGTATTCGATCGGCAAGGACTCCTCGGTGCTGCTGCACCTGATACGCAAGGCGTTCTACCCCTCGCGCCCGCCCTTCCCATTGCTGCACATCGACACTGGCTGGAAATTCCGCGAGATGATCGCGTTCCGCGACGAGACGGTGCGGCGCTACGGCCTCGACCTCATCGTGCACACGAACGAAGAGGCGCGGGCCCAGGGCATCAACCCGTTCGATCACGGCTCATTTTACACCCATGCGATGAAGACCGAGGCGCTGAAGGCGGCGCTGCGGCATCATGCGTTCGACGCGGCCTTCGGCGGCGCGCGGCGCGACGAGGAGAAGTCGCGGGCGAAGGAACGTATCTTCTCCTTCCGCACCGCAGCGCAGCAGTGGGAGCCGAAGGATCAGCGGCCGGAGTTCTGGCATTTGTACAACGGCCGTGTCGCACCGGGCGAGTCGATGCGCGTCTTCCCGCTGTCCAACTGGACCGAGCTCGATGTGTGGCAATACATCCAGTCCGAGGACATCCCGATCGTGCCGCTGTATCGCGCGGCACCGCGCCCAGTGGTGGAGCGGGACGGCAACCTGATCGTGGTCGATGACGGGCGCATGCGTCTGCATCCCGGCGAGGTGCCCGAGGAGCGCATGGTGCGGTTCCGCTCGCTCGGATGCTATCCGCTGACCGGCGCCATCGAGAGCGCCGCACGGACGCTGCCGGAGATCGTCGGTGAGATGCTCGCCACCCGCACCTCCGAGCGCGGCACCCGGCTGATCGACAAGGACGAGGCCAACTCGATGGAGCACAAGAAGCGCGAGGGGTATTTCTGATGGACCAGCTCGTGCAGTCCTTCCTCCCCGATCCCTCCCAGCGCCAGGGCACGGCACCGCTTGGCCGGCTGCGCTTCCTGACCTGCGGCAGCGTCGATGACGGGAAATCGACGCTGATTGGCCGCTTGCTCTACGATACGCGGCTGATTTTGGACGATCAGCTCGCCACCTTGGAGCGCGAAAGCCGGCGTCACGGCACCACGGGCGCTGATATGGACCTCGCTCTGCTGGTCGATGGGCTTGAGGCGGAACGCCAGCAGGGCATCACCATCGACGTCGCCTACCGCTTCATGACCACGCCGCGCCGCAGCTTCATGGTGGCGGACACGCCGGGCCACGAGCAATACACCCGCAACATGGCGACGGGCGCCTCCAACGCGGACCTCGCGGTGATGCTGGTGGATGCGCGCAAGGGCATCCTGACCCAAACCCGGCGGCACGCCTTCATCGCCGGGCTAATGGGCATTCGCCACGTGGTGCTGGCGGTGAACAAGATAGACTTGGTGGAGTTCAGCCAGGAGCGGTTCGACGCCATTGCCGCCGAGTTCCGCGCCTGCACCGAGGGCCTGGATTTCAGCACGCTGCAGGCCATCCCGATTTCGGCCCGGCACGGCGATAACGTCATCACGCCCAGCATCAACACGCCTTGGTATAATGGCCCGAGCCTGCTGTCGTACCTGGAAAACATCGTGGTCGAGCAGGAGACCCTCGCCCGCCCGTTCCGCATGCCGGTGCAATGGGTGAACCGGCCTGACCTCGACTTCCGCGGCTACTCCGGCACCGTCGCCAGCGGGCGGGTGCAGCCCGGCGACCACGTGGTGGTCCAGCCCTCCGGTGCCGCCGCCGAGATACGCAAGATTGTCACCATGGACGGCACCCTGCCCTCAGCGGGTGCCGGGGATTCCGTGACGCTTGTGCTCGACCGTGAGATCGATGCGTCCCGCGGTGACGTGCTGGCGGCGGCCGACACGCCGGTGCGGGTGGCGGACGCGCTCTCGGCGCGGCTGATCTGGCTGCACGACACGCCGCTGATGGCCGGGCGGGAGTACCTGGTGAAGCTCGGCACCCGCAGCGTGCCCGGCACCGTGAGCCGCATCCGCCACCGTATCGACGTGAACACGCGCGAAGCGGAGCACGCGGAGTCGCTCGGCCTCAACGACCTGGGCAGCGTCGAATTGCATCTGCAGGCGCCCATTGCCTTCGAGCCGTATGCCGACAGCCGCGAGCTCGGCGGCTTCATCCTGATCGACCGGCTGACCAACGCCACGGTGGGCGTCGGCATGATCGAGGCCGAGCTGCACCGCGCGACCAGCATCACCTGGCAGGAGCTGGACGTGGACCGCGTGGCGCGCGGCCGACTGAACCAGCAACGCCCGGCAGTGCTGTGGTTCACCGGGCTGTCGGGCGCGGGCAAATCGACCATCGCCAATCTGGTAGAACGGCGGCTGCACGCGCTGGGCCGGCATACCTACGTGCTGGACGGCGACAATCTGCGCCATGGGCTCAACCGGGACCTGGGCTTTTCCGAGGCCGATCGGGCGGAAAATGTGCGGCGTGCCTCCGAGGTGGCGGCGCTATTCGCCGATGCTGGGCTGATCGTGATCGCCAGCCTGATCTCGCCCTATCGCGCCGAGCGGGCACGGGCACGGGCGCGGCTGCCTGAGGGCGAGTTCATCGAGGTGTTCGTCGATGCCTCGGTGGACGAGTGCCGGAGGCGTGATCCGAAAGGTTTGTATCAGAAGGCCGACGCTGGGCTGCTGCGCGGCTTCACCGGGGTGGACGCTCCCTATGAGGCGCCGGAGGCGCCGGAGCTGCATCTGCGCACCGCGGACGCCTCACCGGAAGAGCTGGCCGAGCACGTTGTGGCGGAGCTGCGCGGCCGTGGCATATTTGGATAGCACGGGGCCAGCGGCGTGATCGATCCGCTCTATACGCTGTCGGGCTTTGCGGTCGGCGCCTTGGTCGGGCTGACCGGAGTCGGCGGCGGCTCGCTGATGACACCGCTGCTCGTACTGCTGTTCGGCATTCATCCGG
>JANXVC010000389.1 GCA_025351925.1 Rhodospirillales bacterium
TACCGTGCAGGCCCGTGTCCATCGCTAACCCTCCCTTGTGATCTCATCGGTCATCGCAGCTTCCAGTATGCGGCGCCAACGATCCGGTATGGGCGTGGGCTGCCGCGTCGCGGCGTCCACGCAGACATGGACGAAATAGCCCTCAGCCGCAGCCATCTCAGCATTCTCACGGAACACGCCGATCTCATGCCGGATCGAGCTGGTGCCTAGCCTTGCGACACGCAGCCCAGCGGTGATCCGGTCGGGGAACGCAATCTCGGAATGGTAGCGGCAGCTGCTCTCGGCGACCATCAGCAGGTGGTCGGCGCCGTGCCACTTCAGGATGCTGTGCTGCACCAAAAAGTGCGTAATCGCCGTGTCGAAAAAGCTGTAGTACGTCGCGTTATTCACGTGGCCGAACACGTCGTTGTCCGTCCATCGCGTGGTGATCGGGAGGAAGCGGCGATAGTCGGCGCGGATGCCGGGCGGGGTTTTGCTCATTGGGCAGGGATCATGGCGACCCCGGCCATAGCGCGCTAGGGCCTGCCGCTCGGTAAGGATCTAAGCCTAAAGGATCTACGCCTATGTCTCGCCTGCTGCTGTTGGTGGTCGTTTTCCTGGCCGCCGAGTGTTTGTCGTCGAAGCGGGCCGTCGCCCACGCGATCCTTCTGGAGAGCCAGCCCGCGGCACGGGCCACGGTGCCGCCCGGCCCATCCGAAATCGTGCTGCGTTTCAACAGCCGCGTCGATCATGCGCGCTCCCGGCTTGCTTTGCGCATCGGCCAGGCCGAGAGCGCCTTGCCGCTCGACCCAGGAAGCCCCGCGGACGTGCTGGCGACCTCCATTACGCTCGCGCCCGGCAGCTACGTCCTGCGCTGGCAGGTCCTGGCGGTGGACGGGCATATCACCCGCGGCGATGTGCCGCTGACCGTTCAGGCGCCGTGACATGGCCCTGCTCATCGACCTGTTTGGCTATCTCTCAATCGTCCTGCACGGCCTGACGATCGTCGCGCAGAGCATGGCGCTGGGCGGCGTCCTGTTCCTGGTGTTCCTCGCACGGCCCTTTACGGGCGCCCTCCCGGACGGCGTGACGCTCGCCCGGCGCACCGGCGTCATCGCAGGCTGGAACGCGCTGGCCTTGACGGTTTGCGAGCTGCTGGCGGTGGCGATGCAGGTTGCCGTGCTGATGAACAGCGTGGGCCTGACCCTGGCCGAGGCGGTGACGGCGCAGTTTGCGGTCGCGGGCCTGGTCAAGGCCGCCGCCGCCGCCGCGCTGGGCACAGCACTGCTGGCGCCGCGTCCGGCTTCGGCCGCACCGCTGCTGGCTTTGTGTTTGGTGGTGCTGGTGGCCGCGACGATGACGACCCACGCAGCCGCCCGTCTGTCGCACAGCTCGATCCTGCTGGCGGCGACCGGGCTGCACATCCTGGGCGCTGCGATCTGGGTGGGCGGTATCCCGTCGTTTGTCATGGCGCTGGGCCGCCTGCATGACGGCGCCGCGTTCCGACGGGTCGGCGCACGCTTCTCTCGCATGAGCATACTGGGCGTCGCCTGCATCCTGGTGTCGGCCGCGACGATGACTTGGTTCTATATCGGCTCATGGAGCGCCGCGTACGGCACCGCCTATGGCGTGATGGTGGGCGCCAAGGTAGCGATGTTCGCGGCCCTGCTGCTGCTGGGTCTTGGCAACTTCTTGGTGGTCGAGCGGCTGCGGGCCGATCCCGGAACGTCGGTCCTGCGGATGCGGCGCTTCGCCGAGGTCGAGATCGGCATCGGCTTCAGCATCTTCTTCGCCGCCGCCTCGCTCACCTCCGTGCCCCCCGCGGTGGACCTCGCGCAGGACCGCGTGACCTGGGCCGAGATCGTCGAACGCAACACTCCGCATCTGCCGCGGCTGGTCTCCCCGGACTTCGATGCGTTGGCGCTTCCAACGCTGCAGGCGCAGCTGGACGCCGAGGCCGCGCGTGCACGCACCGCCGCCCCGGCCGCCTTCACCCCGGGATCAGGCGAGCTGCCGACGCGCAACGCCGCCGACATCGCCTGGAGCGAGTACAACCATCATTGGGCCGGCCTGTTCGTCCTCGCCATCGGGCTGCTGGGCCTGGCGCATCGTGCCGGCCTGCACGCGGCACGGCACTGGCCGCTGGTGCTGCTGGGACTGGCAGCGTTCCTGTTCGTGCGGTCGGATCCCGAGACATGGCCTTTGGGCAATGTCGGCTTCTTTGCCAGCTTCCGCGACGTGGAGGTTCTGCAGCATCGCGTTTTTGTCGTACTGATCGTGGCGTTCGCGCTGTTCGAATGGGGCGTGCGCACCGGGCGGCTGCGGCGTCCCGGGGCGGCGCTGGTATTTCCGCTGCTCACCGCCACGGGCGGCGCGCTGCTGCTGACGCACAGCCACGCGATCGCCAACGTCAAGGATCAGCTGCTCGTCGAGATGTCGCATACACCGCTGGCGCTTGCCGGCATCGGCGCCGGCTGGTCCCGCTGGCTGGAGCTGCGGACCGAGGGATCGATCCGGCGTGTGGCTGGCTGGCTATGGCCGATCTGCTTCCTTGTCGTCGGCATAATTCTACTTGTCTATCGAGAGGCCTGAGGCGCTGCTCTGCCCGTAGCCGATGGCACCAAACTGTCTTGGGCGAACAGAAAACCCGGCGCGGCCACCAACATCCACAGCACGGCGCAGAACAAAACGCTCTGCAAAGCCGTTCCGAGCACTTTTGCTCCAACCTGCAGGCTCGGGGACACCGATTGCAGCGTCATGCGGCGGGCAAGGGCGGCACGATGCGAGAGATGAGATGGTGAACTATGGGAGGACGCGACATGGAAAGACGGGACATGGAAAGACGGGATATCGAACGCGGTGTTAGCAACGACGATATGCATTTCAGGCCTCTTTCGTTCCTCGGAAGTTCCTGCTAAAAAGCAAATACCAAGCTCAATCGTTAATGTTCGCTTTATGTTCTCTAGGCGCTTGCCAAGCTACTTGTCAAGCGTTCTCCCCAGGTGCGCGTTTCGGGTGCGCTTCCTGGGGGTGCCTCCAGGGCCGAAATTTTTAGCATCAGTTGCCTTGCCTCAGGCTGGCGGTGCGTTTGGCTTCACTAGTAGCGCCGCAACCTGCTTGAGCAGCTCACCGATGCGGATCGGCTTTTGCAGCACAACCAGACGCCCGCCGGTCAAACTTTCCGTCGCCAGCGCCAACTCGCCAGGGCTAAAGCCGGTTAACAAGATGGCAGGCAATCCCGGCCAATCGCGCTGCGCCCGCTGGATCAGCGCCAGGCCGTCGGTGCCAGGCATGGACAGATCGGTGATCAGCAGGTCAAGCCGCAATGCGCTGCTCAGATGCGTGACGGCGGCGGCCGTGCTGTCGAAGCTCGAAACGATATAGCCAGACGCCGCCAGCATCTCGTCCATCGCCTCAAGCACCTCGGGGTCGTCGTCAACCAGCATGATCCGCGGCGGGTTCACGGAGGTTGGAGCCGAAGTCTCATCGGTAGCCGCTGTTGCCGGGACGCCGGCTTGGGGCAGCAGGAGGCTTGCAGTCGTACCCCGTCCGGCCTCGCTGCTCAGCATCAACCGACCGCCGGACTGCTCTGCAAAGCCTCGGGCCATCGCAAGACCCAGACCCGTTCCGCGCTCCCGCGCTTTGGTGGTGTAAAACGGCTCCATCGCGCGGTCCAGCACACTGGAGTCCATGCCAGGACCCGTGTCGCTCACCTCGATTCTGACATAGCGCCCCAACGGGAGGCCGGCCGCGGCACCGTCATCTGCCGCGGCTGCCAGCCGCAGCACAAGGGCAGCACCGTTTGCGCCATCGGCTGCTCGGTTGCTGCTCATTGCGTCCCGGGCATTCGTTGCCAGGTTGACCAGCGCTGTCTCAAGCTGGCCCCGATCCGCCAACACAGGCGGCACGGCGGCGAACGAGGGCACCTGCACGCTGATCCGGCTGCCCAGGGTGCTTGCCAGCACGTCGCGCAACTCGGTCAGCAGCCCGGCCACGTCAATCGGGCGTGGCTGCAAGGGGCCGCGCCGGGCAAAGCTCAGCAGGCGCTGCGTGACCACGGCGCCGTGATCGGCGGCGTCCACGATCAGCCCAGCCAGCCGCTCGACTGCGGCGGCGTTGCCCGGGCGCCGCTGAATCAACCGGGCCCCCCCGGCGATTGCCTGCAGCACGTTGTTGAAATCGTGTGCGACGCCGCCGGCCAGCTGTCCCACAGCCTCCAGGCGCTGCGACCGCCATACGTTTTCCTGCGCCGCCACACGCTCCACCACCGTCTCGGCCACCCGCTGGTCCAGCGTCGCCGTCAACGCCTGCAGCGCGGCCTCAGCCGCCCGCCGTTGCGACAGGTCCTGCACGGCGGCGATGACATGCATCGGCCGGCCGCTGGCGTCGCGGGTGACGGTCAGGTGGCTGATCACCCATACATGGCTCTCATCGGCCCGCACCAGCCGGCTTTCGATGTGAAACGGCTGTCCGGTGGCGAGCATGTGGGCGTGCTGCTCAAGGTGCCCCGACCGGTCCTCGGGATGCGTCATGTCGTGCAGCTTCAACGTTCGCAGGCGCCCCCGCCGATGCCCGACCAGTTGGCAGTAGCTATGGTTCGCCAGTTGAATTTGCCCATCCAGCTCCGTTTGCACGATGCCGACCGGCGCGCAATTTACCACGGCATCGAGCTGAGCACGCACGTCGCGCAGCGTGTCCTGCGACTGGCGGAGCGCGCGCCTCAGCTGATTGCTATGCTGCCAGCCCAGCAGCAGCGCGGCCGGCATGAGGCCTTGCAGCATACGGGCCAGCTGTGGCCGACGATCAGGGGCCGAAATCGCGCTTCGTGGTCTGCTCATGGGAGCACAACGCAACATCGCGTTGTCGGCTCCCGCGTTGGCAGCCGCGATGTTACTCAGCCGCCTCCCGCTTGCGGCGCATCAGCGACGCCGGCTCCGGCTCCGGCGTGCTGTCGTCGGGTGCCTGCAGGGCGACCAGCAGAGATTGGCGCAGCGTACCCAGCTTGCGCTCGTTCTCAATCTTCAGCCCGAAGACGTCTTTGACGTAGAAAACATCGACCGCCCGCACGCCGTAGGTCGTGACGTGGGCCGAGGCGATCTGCAGCCCCTGTTCGCTGATGGCGGCCGTCACGTCATGCAGCAGCCCCGGCCGGTCGCGGCCGTTGACCTCCAGCACCGTGTGCGTATTGCTGGCGCGGTTGTCCACCACGACACGCGGCGGCACGTGGATCGCCCGCATTCGGCGGCCCATCAGCGCCCTGGACGCCCGGCGTATCTCCCCGGCCAACGCCAGTCGGCCGGACAGCGCCTGGTCGATCAGCACGTGCAGCCGAGCCAGGCGGTGCGGCGCGTCGAAGGCGCCGCCGGCCGCGTCCTGCACCCAGAACGTATCGAGCGCACTGCCATTGGTCAGCGTGTGGATGCGCGCATCGACGATCGAGGCGCCCGCTACCGCCAGCGCCCCAGCGATCCGGCTGAACAGCCCGGCGTGGTCGGCGGTGTACACCGTCACCTCAGTCACCGCACGGGACGGCAAAGGCTGCGTGTCCACCGTCAGCGGCGCACCCCGCCGCTCCGCATCGCGGATCAGCCTGGCGTGCCGCGCATGGGTCTCAGGATCGAAGCTGAGCCAGTAGCCGGGATAGCCGAGGCCATAATAGAAGTCCCGGTCAGTGTCGGACCAGTCGGACAGATAGTGTCCCGCCGCCTCCTTGGCGCGCGCCACCCGCACGTCGCGCTCGGTCGTCGCCAGGCCGCCGGCCAGCACGTCGGCCACCCGGGCATACAGCTCCCGCAACAGGGTCGCCTTCCAGCCGTTCCACACCTTGGAGCTGACGGCGCGCATGTCCGCGACGGTCAGCACCAGCAGCAGCTTCAGCCGCTCGGGCGACTGGATGGTATCCGCCAGATCGAGGATGGTCTTGGGGTCGTCGAT
>JANXVC010000398.1 GCA_025351925.1 Rhodospirillales bacterium
CCGATGAGCCATAATGCCAGAATGGCGAGGCCGAGCAGGCCGTAGATCATCCAGGCCGTCGCACGCTCCGGGATGCCGGACAGGCCCAGCGCGCCGCCAAATAGGTCCACGTTCAGATAAACCGCGCGCAGCACCTCGCCCAGTCCGATGGTGGCGATCGCGAGATAGACGCCGGCCAGCCGCAGGGTGGGCACCCCGATTGCCAGCGCGAAGGCGACGGGAACCACGATGGACAGCGGCAGCACCGCGAGGAATGGCAGGTTCAGCTTGAGGGTCATCAGCGCGGAGGAGTAGGCGCCCAGGCCCATGAACGCCGCCTGGCCGAGCGAAAGCTGGCCGACCGCCAGCACGACATACATCGACAGCGCCAGCAGGCCGTTGATGCCCAGCGCATAGACTAGGTTCTGGTAGGTCCACAGGAAATCGTCGAGCCAGGGCGGCATCAGGCGCGCCGCAGCACGGCGCGGCCGAACAGGCCGGAGGGCCGGGTCCAGAGCACGGCCACCAGGATCAGGAACGCTACCGCCTCCTTCAATCCGGACGACACGTAGCCGGCGGTCATCACCTCGATGACACCCAGCGCCAACCCGGCCAGCAGCGCGCCGCGGATGTCGCCGAGCCCGCCGACGATGATGACGACGAAGCCGCGCAGCATCATCGTCTCGCCCATATACGGGTGGATCGCGTTGAAGTTGAGCCCGATCAGCACGCCCCCTGCCCCAGCCAGGCAGCCGGAGATGAACGACACCATGGCCGCCGCCCGCCCGGTGTCGATCCCCATGAGCTGCGCCGCGTCGGGTTTTTCCGCCATGGCGCGGATCGCCAGGCCGAGCCGGGTGCCGTGCATCAGCGCCAGCAGCGCCCCGACCAGCAGCGTCGTGGCGGCCAGGATGAGGATTTGGGCCGTCGTGATGCGGATGTCGCCGACGTGGAATGCATCGGCGCTCACGACACCGGGCGGCAGCCGGCGGATATCGGGGCCGAGCCAACTGGTCAGCGCCGAGTACAGCGCCAGCACACCGCCCAGAGTGACCATAAGCGACGACAGCTCCGGCGCCTGGATGCGGCGAAGGCGGGTCAGGAGTATCCAGTCAAACACGACGGCGATGCACCCGGCGCCGAATGCCGCCAGCGGCAGCGCCGCCCAAATCGGCAGGCCTAGGCGCGTCATCCACAGCGCCAGCAGCGCGCCGGCGGAGAAGTAGAAGCCGTAGGTCAGGTTGATCACCCGCAGCACGCCGAACATCAGCGTGAAGCCGAGGGCGAACAGGGCGTAGGTGGCGCCGAGCAGGACGCCGTTCACAAGCTGCTGGGCGAGCATCGCAGCGTCCTATGGCGTTCGTGCAGCCGCCGCGTGCCTTTGAACGAACCGGCTGCTATGGGGCGAGGCCGAACTTGCCGCCCTGCATGACCAGGACTACCACGCCTGCGGTGCTGGCGGGGTCGCGACCCGGGCTGAAGGTGAAAGGACCCATCACGCCGTTGTAGCTGGTCGCGAGCAGGGCGTCGCGGATCTTCTCCGGCTCGGCTGCGCCGGCGCGGGCGATGGCGTCCGCCAGGATATGCATGCAGTCATACGCCTGGGCGGAGAACTGGTCCGGGTCCTTGTTGTTCTTGGCGCGGAACTTGCTCACAAAGGCCTGATTCTGCGCGTCGTCCTTCGCCACGAACCACGGGCTGCCGACGATCAGGCCATCCGCCGCGGCACCCGCGATTTCCCCCAGCTTCGGCGAGTTGCTGCCGTTGCCACCAATGAACAGCGTCTCCTTGCCGAAACCCAGCTGCCGCGCCTGCAGCAGCACGCCGGAGACCGGCTCCACCAGCGCCGAGATGCCGACCGCATCCGGCTTCAGCGCGCGGATCTTGGTCAACTGCGCGCTGAAGTCGGTGTCCTTGCTGCCGAAGCTCTCGATGGCCAAGATATTCAGCCCGGCCTTCTCCGCCGCCGCCTTCATCGTATCAAAACCGGATTTCGAGAACGCGTCGTCATTCCCATACATCAGCGCGATCGTCTTTGCGCCCTGTGCCTGCGCGCGCGCCAGGGTTACCGGGATCACGTCGCTCTCCGGCAGGGCGGTGCGGAACACGTAGGGGCCCATCGCGGTGATCCCCGCCGCGGTCGTGCTGGTGCCGATGATCGGGATTTTGCGCTCGTTCGCTACCGGTCCCGCGGCGAACATCTCATTCGACAGCGTCGGCCCGATGATGGTGACGACCTTGTCGCGGCCGATCAGCTTGCGGGCGGCGTTGATCGCCTGGTCCTTGTTCCCAGCGCTATCCTCGATCACCAGCGTGATCTTGCGGCCCAGCACGCCCTTCTCGTTGACCTCCTCCAGCGCCAGCTCCAGTCCGGCGCGGATCGCCGTCCCATAGGCTGCGTTGGGACCGCTCAGGATCTCGATCGCGCCGATCTGGATCGGGGCGCCCGCCTGCGCGAGGGCGGCAGGCACCACCGCCAGCGTCATGGCGGCGGCGAGCAGGGTTCTGCGCAACATCGTTAAATTCCTCCCGGGGAGAGCCGATTGGGCCGGGACCGTAGCCGAAACGGCCTGATATGCAAGGCGGCTTGCGCTTGGTATCGCGCCGGGTCATGGGAAGCGATGGGCACGCTCCGCATCGCCACCTGGAATATCAACTCGCTGCGGCTGCGGCTGCCGCTGGTGGAGCGGCTCATCGCGGCGCTCGACCCCGACGTGATCTGCCTGCAGGAGACCAAGGTGCCGGACGAGCTGTTCCCCGACGCGGCGCCGGGCACATTCGGCTATCCGCACGTCGCCCGGCGCGGCATGAAAGGCTATAACGGCGTCGCCGTCCTGTCCCGCCTGCCGCTCACCCCGCTCGATGGCCCCGATTGGTGCGAGCGCGGCGACTGCCGGCACGTCGGCGTGGCGCTCGCGACGCCGACCGGCCCGATTGCGCTGCACGACTTCTATGTGCCTGCCGGCGGCGATGAGCCGGACCCTGCCGTCAACCCGAAGTTTGCCCATAAGCTGGCCTTTCTGGGCGAGGTCACCAACTGGTTCGCCGCCCGCCGGCCCGAGCGCTGCATCGTGGTGGGCGACCTCAACATCGCGCCGCTGGAGCACGACGTCTGGAGCCACAAACAGCTTCTGACCGTCGTCAGCCACACCCCGGTCGAGGTGGCGGCGATGGCGGCCTGGATGCGCACCGGGTTCGTGGACGCCATGCGGCATTTCGTGCCGGCGGAGCAGAAGCTCTACACCTGGTGGTCCTATCGCAACCGCGATTGGAAGGTCGCGAACCGCGGCCGGCGGCTGGACCATGTCTGGGTCACGCGGGACCTGGTTCCGGGCCTGCGGTCAAGCACGGTGCTGACCGAGGCGCGGGACTGGCCGCAGACCTCCGATCATGTACCGGTCTGCGTCGAGATCGAGGTTTAAAAGACTGTGATCGTAATCTTGCGTGAGACGACCGGCGGGTCGAACACCAGGTGTTCGGCGTCGCCGAGTATAAGCTGCAGCGTGTGCCGCCCGGGCGGCAGGTCCAGGCGGGTCTCGGTTTGCCCGGCGCCAAAATGCAGATGGCGCTTGTCCGACGGGATCGGCCCCTCGGGATCGAGCGGCTCATCGACATCGACCAGCAAATGATGATGCCCGGAGTTCGGCGTGGCATCGCCCGCGTGCGTGATGCCCATGTTGCGCAGTCCGAAGCGGCACCAGAATGCCCCGTGGACACGGTCGCCGTCATGCGGCCAGATGATGTAGGCCAGGGTGTCTTTCGGGGATGGCGTCTTCGCGGCGAATGCCTTCGATGCGACGGCGACCGTCGATAATACCGCTGTTCGCAGCAGCGTCCTGCGCTCGATCGGCATAGCGGTGACTTGCAAAACCATAGGCTGTCACTCCGTCCGGGTGATACGGAACCCATGCGTGGGATAGCGCACAGAAGCGTCATAGGAGTCGCGGCTAGCCGGCCGAAGATCGCTGGCATCCGCTATCCACGACCCTCCGCGCAGCACGCGCGTGCGGCAGTCGGGCGTCTCCCAAGCAGCGGCCCCAACACGCGGCGCGTCCTGATAGTCGCGGTGCCAGCAATCCGCGACCCACTCGGCGACGCCGCCGCCCATGCCGAACAGGCCGAACGGATTGGGCGGATAGGCCTCGACCGTGGGCGGGTTCTGCATG
>JANXVC010000408.1 GCA_025351925.1 Rhodospirillales bacterium
AGCTCGGCCGTGGTGGTGCAGTTGTTCCTGACCGGGCTTGGCCTAACCGAAGTGCTGGGCGGCCTGGGGCATTGGTTCGAGTGGGTGCGGTGGATCGGCGCCGCCTACCTCGTATGGATCGGCGTGCAGCAATGGCGTGCGGAGCCGATCGACCTCACGCGGACACCGCCGCAGCCACGGTCCGCACGGGCGATCTTCGGCCGGGCCCTGCTGGTGTCGCTGACCAATCCGAAGACGCTGCTGTTCTACGGTGCATTCTTCCCGCAGTTCATCCTTCGTGGCCCCGGAGTGGCGGCGCAGGTCGCGTTGCTATCAGCGGTGTTCCTAGCGCTGGCGGTGACGATCGACAGCCTATGGGCGCTCGCGGCCGCGTGGGCGCGAGGCGCGCTGTCGGTGCATGGCCGCCTGCGCAACCGCCTCTCGGGCGGCATGCTGGTCGGCGCCGGCGTAGGTCTGGCGCTCGCCCGGCCAAAATAGCCCGTCGGGCCGGCCGCGCCCCAAGCTGCTCGCCGTGAGGTTGCCCGACTTGAGACTATTGGGCGCGGCGCCGAGGCGCACCACGATCGGGCGGTGGTCGGATGATTGACGGGACAGCGCCTCCGCCCCCGTGCAGATCAGCCCGCGCACCAGGCAGCGGTCGATGCGCAGCGGGAACATGTCGCCTGCGACGTGCGTCGGCTCCCGCGGGCCCACGTCGCGGAAACCCGGCAGGAGGGCCGGGCCGACCAGGTTGAAGTCGCCCAAAACAGCGGCGCGCGGCGGCAGGCTGTGCGCGATCGTGCGCAGCTGCCGCCGGTTCAGCAGCTGCCCGTGCGACAGGTGCACGTTGGCGACCGAGAAGGTGCCGAGGTCGATCAGCTGGCATACCCGCTCGAACATCGCCCCGGCCGGCAGCGCGATTACGATCGGCGGCGGCAGCGGCACCGGGCTCCACATCGCCAGCCCGTGGATGCGGCCCGGCAGCAGCACCCGCCAGTAGCAGCCGCCGATCCGCGCCGGCAGGTCGTCGATACGCTGGGTGGCCTCCTGCATCAGCAGCAACTGCGGCTGCTCGCGCCGAGCCAGGCGTACCACGTCCTCAAGGCTGGCCCCGGTCAGCCGCAGCAGGTTCCAGCTCACGATCTTGGCGAGCGGCCCGCGCGTCGGCTGGGTAGCAAAGATGCGTCGGGCCCGGCGGAACAGCATCGCTCAGCCTTCCGATGGTGCGGAGTTCGGGGAGCCGTCGGTGGTCACGTCGGTGGCGGGCAGGTCGGTGCCGGTGCGCAGCCGCCATGCGCGCACCAGCAGGGTCACGCCGACCCATGCCGCCAGGATGGCGATGGGAGTGGTGAGCAGGCGCGGGACCAGGACCGCGACGGCTGCAAGCCCCAGCAAGAATCCGGCCGCAGCCGCCATGACCCGGGCCTCGGCCGGACCGAGCGCCCGGTGGTTGGTGAGTGCGGCGCTTACCGCGCTGCCCAGTCCGACGGCGCCTGCCGCCAAGCGTCCCGGGCTGCCGCGCCGGGAGCGCTGCCGGGGACGCGGGGCAGCGGCGTGCACCCGGCCCAAATCCAGCACGATCTCGGTCGAGTTCTGCAGGTCGGCCTCGAACATCGCCTCCATCTCGGCGGCGAATCCCGCGTCCTCGATTGCGACGTCGAGTTCCCAATTGCCAAGCCAGCTCGCAAGATTGAGGTTGCTCGAGCCGATGCGGGCCCAGCGGCCGTCCGCCACGGCGGTTTTCGCGTGCAGCATGGGGCCGTTCCACTCGAATACCCGGATGCCGGCGTCGAGCAGCGGGCGGTATCCGGCGCGGGACAGCGCCTGCGCCACCGGGATGTCGGATGCGCCGGGCACCAGCAGGCGCACGTCCACCCCGTCCAGCGCCGCGTCGCATAGGGTGCGGATGTAGGCTGTCGTGCCGACAAAATAGGCGTCGGTCAGCCAGAGCGACCGTCGGGCCATTCCGGCGATGAGCTGATCGAAACGATAGAGGCCCATCGTGTTCGGTTTGCTGGCGATCACCCGCAGGGCGACCAGGCCCGGCAGTGCTGGCACTTGCTGTTGCTCAACGGGCGTCGCGACCAGCTCCGGCAACGGCTCGCCGGCATGCGACCAGCTCTCGGCGAAGGCTGCCTCCAAGTCGGCCATTGCGGGGCCGCGAATGGCGATGCCGGTGTCGCGCCAGGCTGGGATGTGGCGGGCCGGGTCGCCGACCCAGGCGTCGCCAATGCAGAGGCCGGCCACAAAGCCGACCGTCCCATCAACGGTGACGGTTTTGCGGTGATTGCGGCTTAGCCAGCCGAACGGGCTATCGAGACGAGGGCGGTTGAAGCAACGCACTTCGACCCCGGCCGCGCGGAGGTCGCGCCAGAAACCATACGGCACCTGGAGGGAGCTGCCCATCCAATCGTAGAGGACGCGAACCGCCACTCCGTCCTGTGCCTTTACGGCCAGGGCTGCGGCGAACCGACGGCCAATCGCGTCACCGCGAAAGATATAGTTTTCTAAATGGACACACCGCTGGGCGGCGGCGATGGCATCGAGCCAAGCCGGATAGTTTTCTGCCCCGTCCCGTAACAGGCGCACGGCATTCCCGAGTACAGGTGCCGTCCCAGCGATCCGGGAAAACAATTGATCGGCAACTAGGGTTTCGACCGAACAAGTGCCGGAAGTGGAACGGCCGGCCGGATGCACAACATGCGAACGCAGCAGCCGACTCGATCGCAACATGCGGAGTGTGCGGTCGAATCTGCTGGAGCCACTCAGGCGCTGCGCCATTGCGATATTGGGGGCCTATTGAGCAGCGACGGCCCAGGCAGGTGTTAACCGGGCCTGGGCATTTCGGCTAAGACGCCTGAGCTATGAGTTCCGGCCTACTTGGCCGGAGTCGTCGCCACGTTGCCCTGCGGCGCGGGGGCCGGGAAAGCCATGCTGCCGGTATCGGTCGGTCCGCGTTGCGGCCTGTTCGAACTCGTGCCGACGTTGCCCTGCGGCGCGGGGGCCGGGAAAGCCATGCTGCCGGTGTCCGTCGGGCCACGCGCCGGGCCAGTCCTCGTCGTCTCTAGATTGCCCTGCGGCGCGGGGGCCGGAAAAGCCATGCTGCCGGTGTCCGACGGCTTGTTGGCCTGCGCCATCGCTGCGCCGGTGAGCGCCAGGCCCATGACCGCAGCACATGCCAAAGCTGAAACCTTCATTGAACTATTCCTTTGAACTGGTGCGTCCGAGGTCACCCTCGGCGCGCAGTGAGCGCAGATACTGCAATAACGCATGATGGCATCGTGGGTTACCATCAAAATCAGCCTGGCACGGGCCGAGCCAATCCGCCGATGTAAATCCGGCCACCAAGCCGCGAGCTAGTCTTATTGCAAGTGTGCATAGCTCGCAATTACGCCCAAAAAACGGCCTGTCGCAGAGCGTGTCGCCGAAGCAACAGAATGGGGGGAACAGCATCGCCGACCTGGGATTCCAAAGCGTCTTCCAGGATTCGTATTGTCAGCTGCCTAGAACGTTTCGTAGCATGACCCAATGAGCCAGGATGCGATGAAAATAAGGATCTTCTTGTGATGGGCGAAACGGGTTTCATGTCAGTTTTAAAATGAGCGACATTGATCATCTCCGGACGGACGCTCGCGTAGTCGTGATCGTTCTCGGGGCGCGCAGCGGCACCTCCGCTTTGGCGGGAACTCTTGCGACGCTCGGCTGCACCCTGCCGCGACATCTCATGGGCGCTTGCAGCAGCAACGAAAAGGGCCACTTCGAACCGGCGGATATTGCCGTCTTGCACGACAGCCTGCTGGCCGGGGCTGGCAGTTCCTGGGATGACTGGCGGGCGTTTCCCCAAAGCTGGTACGGCACAACGGCATACCCGGCCTACCTAGGCCGGCTGCAAACCGCTTTCCTGGAAGACTACGGCGACTTCACCCTGGCGGTCCTGAAGGAGCCGAGGATGTGCCGCCTACTCCCCCTTTGGTGGCGGCTGCTTGCACAGGTGGGCGCCCAGGCCGCCCCGATTTTCATCTATCGCGATCCCATTGAGGTGGCGCAGTCGCTCGCTGCCCGGGACGCCTCGACGATGCTGCACGGCCTGCGCTATTGGCTGCGGAATCAACTCGACTCCGAGTTTTCGACCCGCGGCATGCGGCGCAGCTTTGTCCTGTTCGACGAATTGCTGGATGACTGGCGCGCGGTGATGCGCCGTATCGAAACCGAGCAGGGCCTCCGATTCCCTAACCAGGATGCGGCTGGGCACGCCAAGGTGGATGCGTTTCTCGAACCGCGGTTACGTCATCAGCGCCGGCTCGCTCAGGGCGTCGTCGGCACGAGTACGCTGACCGAATGGGCCCAGGCGGTCTTCAATTTATTTAATGCGCTCCGGACCAGCACAGCGGACCAGGCCGCGATGCGGGAACTTGACCATATCCGTGCGGCATTCAATCGCTACACCTGCAATAGCGCGCAGACGAATGCGATCCTAGAACACGCCGCGCTGTAATGAATGGCACTGAGCCAGGAACTCGCCGCAACAGTGCAGCAATCAGGGTTCAGTCGGTTGTTGGCGCTTATGCGCCGCGAGAGCAGCGAGACGGTGGTTGCGCCAGCGTGTCCGGGTTGCCAGCCGGTCGGGCAACGGCATGTGCGGCCATGACGCAATGACACGGTCTGCGTTGGCAGCGTCATACACCGAGGGCCCGCCTGGATCAGCCGCAACCCGCTTATAAAACCCGGTATAGCGGGCGCAGTAGTCCGGAATGCCGCCAGGCGCATTCAGCTCGATGGTAGCGAACGGTCCCAAAAACGACCAGCGCAGGCCCAGCCCGTTCCGTACGGTCTCGTCCAGGTCCTCGGCGGAGATGACCCCCTCCCCCACCAGCCGAAACGCCTCGGCAAGCAAGGCGCCCTGCAAGCGGTTGAGCACGAAGCCCTCGACCTCGCGGTTCACCGTCACCGCGACCTGTCCCACGCTGCAATACACCGCCCGGGCGCGCTCGATAGTCTCCGGCGCGGTCCACGGCGCGCCGCAAAGCTCGACCAATGGCACGAGATGCGGCGGGTTCACCGGGTGCCCGACCAGGCACCGAGCGCGGCCGGCCAGGTTCTCGGTAAAGCGCGACGCGACGATGGCCGAAGTCGAGGAGGCCAGGACCGCGCTTACGGGCGTCAGACGGTCCAGCTCGGCGAACAGGGCCTGCTTGGCCTCAACCGTCTCCGGCCCGTTCTCCTGAACGAACTCGGCTTGCGCCACCGCTTCGGCCAGACTTGCCGCCGCGCTCACCCGGGCCGCCGATTCCTCGGGATCATCCACCAAGCCGTGAACGTACAGCGCCTGCAGCTCGTCTCGGATCAAGCCCGGCGCCGCATCCAGGGTCGGACCGTGCGGGTCGGTCAGGCGCACCGTCCAGCCGGAACGCGCGAACACAACCGCCCACGCGCGCCCGATCAGCCCGGCGCCGATGATGGCAACGACGCCGGCCATGACCTAGCGCACGCCGAGCAGCTCGACGTCGAACATCAGCGTCGCGTTGGGCGGGATCACGCCGCCCGCCCCGCGCGCGCCATAGCCGTGCTCAGGCGGAATGATCAGCGTGCGCTTGCCGCCGACGTGCATGGTCGCGACGCCGATGTCCCAGCCGGAGATCACCTGCTGCCCGTTCAGCACGAAGCTGAACGGCGTGCCGCGGTCGCGTGAGCTGTCGAATTTCTTGCCGCGCTGGCCGTTGTTGTCGAGCCATCCCGTGTAGTGCACGGAGACGGTCTGCCCGGTTTTGGGCTCCGGCCCGGTGCCGACCACCTCGTCGTGATATTTCACGCCCGATGGCAGTGTCGTGAAGGAGTCGGCGGCAGAGGCGGCTTGGGTCATCAGCAAGGCTCCAAAAAACACGGGAATAAAGCGGCGTAACATGGCTGGCCCTCTGGATGCGAGTGGGGCGGCGTAGCACGCTGCCGTCGGCAAAGCACCAGGGACGTGGTTTGGCTGCGGGCCTTGTCGAGCGTCGTCGGCACCCGTAGGACTTTGAGGTCGCGCAAGAGATCATGGAAGGATGGCGCTTGATGGCCGGCTGGCAGTTCTGGATCGACCGCGGCGGCACCTTCACCGACCTGGTCGCCCGCGCGCCGGACGGATGCCTCAGCACGCATAAGCTGCTGAGCGAGAACCCCGGCCGCTACCGGGACGCTGCCATCGCGGGGATCAGGACGGTGCTGGGCCTGGCGCTCGATCAGCCGATTCCGCCGGGGCTGGTGGATCAGGTGAAGATGGGTACGACCGTCGCCACCAACGCGCTGCTGGAGCGCAAAGGCGAGCGTACCCTGCTGGTGGTGAACCAGGGTTTCGCCGACCTGCTGCGCATCGGCAACCAGGCGCGGCCGCGGCTGTTCGACCTGCACGTGACACTGCCGACCCTGCTGTATGAGCAGGTCGTCGAGCTGCCCGGCCGCGTCGGCATCGACGGCCAGGGGATCGAGGCGCTGGATGAGGCCGCCGCCGGTGCCGCCTTCGCCGCCGCGGCTGCAGACGGCATTCGGGCCTGCGCCATCGCGCTGATCCATGCGTGGAAGTATCCGGATATGGAGCGGCGCCTCAAGGAGCTCGCGCACGAAGCGGGCTTCACCCAGGTTTCCGTCAGCCACGAGGTCAGCCCGCTGCTGCGCCTGGTGCCGCGCGGCGACACGACCGTGGTGGACGCCTATCTCTCGCCCATCCTGCGCCGCTACGTTGAGCAGGTCGCGGGCGAGTTGCACGGGACAAAGCTGTATTTCATGCAGAGCAACGGCGGATTGGCGCAGGCCGACCGCTTTCAGGGCAAGGACGCCATCCTGTCCGGACCCGCCGGCGGCATCGTCGGCGCGGCGCGCACCGCTGACATGGCGGGCATCCACCGCATCATCGGCTTCGACATGGGCGGCACCAGCACCGACGTCGCGCTGTATGACGGCGCGTTCGAGCGGGCGTATGAGACCGAGGTCGCCGGCGTGCGGATGCGAGCGCCCATGATGGCGATCAACACCGTAGCGGCGGGCGGCGGTTCCATTTTGCATTTCGATGGCGCGCGCGTCCGCGTGGGTCCGGACAGCGCCGGGGCGAACCCGGGACCAGCGTGCTACCGCCGCGGCGGGCCGTTGACGGTGACGGACGCCAATGTGTGCGTGGGCAAGATCCAGCCGGCGCACTTCCCGCCAATCTTCGGACCGGACGGCGATGCGCGGCTTGACGCCGAAGTGGTGTGGGCGAAGTTTACGGAACTCGCCGATGAGGTCGCCCAGGCAACCGGCACACGGCAGGACCCTCGGGCAGTGGCCGAGGGCTTTTTGCGAGTCGCTATTGCCAACATGGCCAACGCGATCAAGCAGGTCAGCGTGCAGAAGGGCCACGATGCCACGCAGTTTGCCCTGCAGTGCTTCGGCGGCGCCGGCGGCCAGCACGCCTGCCTGGTCGCCGACGAGCTCGGCATGGCAACGGTATTCATCCACCCCTATGCTGGCGTGCTGTCCGCCTATGGCATGGGCCTGGCCGACCAGACCGTCCTGCGCGAGCAGGCGGCGGAGCAGCCGTTCACGTCTGAAACGCTGTCGAAGTTGAACGCAATGGCCGATCAGCTCGCCGAAGCCGCCCGTATCGCGTTGCTGGAGCAGGGCGCCGAACCCGGCCGCGTCGCCACCAAACGCACCGCGCACCTGCGCTATGCCGGGACCGAGGCCGCGCTGCCGGTGCCGCTGATCGACGCAGCCGGCACCCTGGCCGCCTTCACCGCCGCGCACCGTGCCCGCTTCGGCTTTGCGACGCCGGACCGGGACGTGATCGCCGAGGCCGTCGCGGTCGAGGCCACCGCCGCCGGTGAAACCGTGGACGAACCCCGACTGGCTGCCCGCGATGATCGCGGCCCCGACCCGATCGATCACGTCCAGATGTGGAGCGGCGGCGCCGAGCACCGCACCCCGGTGTTCGACCGCACGGCTCTCTGCGCCAGTGACCGCCTGCCCGGCCCGGCTTTGGTGCGGGAAGCAAACGCCACCACGGTCATCGAGCCCGGCTGGACCGCCGAGGTCACCGACCGCGACCACATGCTGCTGCGCCGCACCTCGCCGCTGCCAAGCCGGGTGGCCGCCGGCTCCGACCGCCCAGACCCCGTGCTGCTGGAACTGTTCAACAACCTATTCATGAACGTCGCCGAGCAGACTGGCGCAGTACTGCGAAACACCTCGCTGAGCGTGAACATCAAGGAGCGGCTGGACTTCAGCTGCGCCATCTTCGACGGGGTGGGCAACCTGGTCGCCAACGCGCCGCACGTGCCGGTGCACCTCGGCGCCATGGGCGAGAGCGTGAAGACCGTACTGCGCAGCCGCGGCGCGTCGCTCAGGCCGGGTGACGTCGTGGCGCTGAACAACCCGTTCAACGGCGGCACGCATCTGCCTGATATTACGGTCATCACGCCAGTATTTGACGAGGCCGGCGCGGCCATTCGCTTCTTCGTCGGCAGCCGTGGTCACCACGCCGACATCGGCGGCACGACCCCCGGCAGCACGCCGCCCGACTCCCGCACGCTGGAGGACGAAGGCGTCGTCATCGACGATTTCCTGCTGGTCGATGCCGGCACATTCCGCGAGACCGAGTTTCGCGCCCTGCTGTCCGGCGCGCGCTATCCGGCCCGCAGTCCCGACGTGAACGTGGCCGACATCAAGGCACAGGTCGCCGCCAATGAGCGCGGCGTGCAGGAATTGGCCCGCGTCGTGCACCAGTACGGTTGGGACACCGTGCAGGGCTACATGCGCCACGTGATGGACAACGCAGAGGAGGGCGTGCGCCGGGCGATCGTCCGCATCGCGCCCCAGGTCGGCGACGGCGTGTTCGACTACACCATGGACGACGGCGCACCGTTGCATGTTGCGGTCACGCTGGACCCCGAAGCCCGCACCGCGACGGTGGACTTCACCGGCACCGGGCCGCAGTGCGCCGGCAACTTCAACGCGCCCCCGGCCGTCACCCGCGCCGTCGTGCTGTACGTGTTCCGCTGCCTGGTCGGCGAGGACATCCCCCTCAACGACGGCTGCCTAAAGCCGATCCGCATCGTGCTGCCGCCGGGCACCTTCCTGTCCCCGGCATCCGGCGCCGCCGTGGTCGCGGGCAACACCGAGGTCAGCCAGGCCACCTGCAACGCCCTGTTCGGCGCACTTGGCACCCTCGCCTGCAGCCAGGCCACCATGAACAACGTGCTGTTCGGCGACGCGACCCGGCAGTACTACGAAACCATCTGCGGCGGCATGGGCGCCGGCCCGGACCAACCCGGTGCGTCCGCTATCCAGACCCACATGACCAACACCCGCATGACCGACCCCGAGGTGCTGGAGCTGCGCTATCCCGTGCGGCTGGAGACGTTTGCCATCCGACGTGGCTCCGGCGGTGCGGGCGCGCAGCCAGGCGGCGACGGCAGCGTCCGCCGCATCCGCTTCCTGGAACCCATGACGGTCGTCGTCGTCGCCTCCCGCCGCACGATCGCACCGTTCGGACTGCATGGCGGCAGGCCCGGCAGCGCCGGCCGGCAATGGGTCGAACGCGCCGACGGCTCACGCCACGACATGACCGGCACCGACCAAGCCGAGCTGCAGCCCGGCGACGCCTTCGTCATCGAGACCCCCGGAGGCGGCGGCTACGGGACGCCTGCGTGACGCTGGCGCTGGTTGCCCAATCCCTCGTCAGCGGCCTGCTGATGGGCTTGATCTACGCGCTGGTGGCGGCCGGTCTGTCGCTCATTTTCGGGCTGATGGACGTCGTGAACTTCGCGCATGGCGAGCTGCTGATGCTCGCGATGTTCGCCGCCGTGGTCATCTTCGGGCTGACGGGCTTGGACCCCATCGTGCAGCTGCCGCTGGTCTGCGCGCTGATGTTCGGGCTCGGCGCGCTGATCTATCGCGGCATCATCGCCCGCGCGCTGAGCTTGCGGTTCAACCGCGGCATGGTGCAGATCTTCGCAACCTTTGGCCTCGCCATCTTCATCCGCGGCGCGGCGCAGTTCACCTTCGGCGGCGACTTCCGCTCGGTCTCCGGCACCTGTCTCAGCAACCGCACCGCAAGCTTCGGGGCGATCTACGTGCCGCTGCCGCAACTGGCCGCCAGCGCCGTCTGCCTGCTGGCCTTCGCCGGCCTTTTGTTGATCGGCCGCACCGAGTTCGGCCGCGCATTGGAGGCGACGCGGGAGGACCGGGACGCGGTGGCGCTGATCGGCATCGACCGCGACCGCATCTTTGCCATCGGCTGGGGCCTGGGTGCCGCGACCGTCGGCGTCGCGGGCGTCATGCTGATCGCGTTCTACTACGTGTCGCCCAGCGTCGGCGCGAACTTCGCGGTGATCGCCTACGTGACGGTGGCGCTGGGCGGCTTCGGCTCGATCCTCGGCGCGCTGGTGGCCGGGATCATCATCGGCGAGGTCGAGGCGCTGACCGCCCTTGTGCTCGAGCCCTCGCTGAAGCAGGTCGGCATGTTCGCGGTCTATCTCGCTGTGCTGATGGTCCGGCCGCGTGGGTTGTTCGGAAAGATCTGATGGACGCCGCGTCGCCCGCCGCTGGCAAGCCCGCCGACAACGCCATCCTGCGCCGGCGCCGGCAGGAGCTTTGGGTCGGGCTCGCGATCCTGCTGGCGCTTTCCGTGCTGCCGCTGCCGATCCGCGACGTCTATACGCAGAACCTGATTATCATCACGATCCTGTTCGCCGGGCTGAGCCAGGCCTGGAACATCCTGGGCGGCTATTGCGGTCAGATCTCGCTCGGGCACGCGCTGTATTTCGGCATCGGTGCTTACGTCTCGACGCTGCTGTTCGTGAACCTCGGCGTGCCGCCGACGCTCGGCATGTTCGCGGGCGGCGTGGTCGCCGGGCTGTGCGCGCTGCTTGTCGGCTGGCCGTGCTTTCGGCTCAGCGGGCACTACTACGCCATCGCGACCGTGGTGGTGGGAGAGATCGGCTATTTGCTGTTCCTCAACTGGGACTGGGTCGGCGCCGCCACCGGCGTGTTCGTGCCGTTCAAAGGCGAGAGCCTGATCGACCTGCAGTTCCGCACCAGCAAGCTGCCGTTCCACTTCGTGGTGCTGGCCTTCGCGGCGGTGACCTGGATCGTCGCCTGGCTGATCGAGGGCAGCCGCTGGGGCTTCTCCTGGCGGGCGATGCGGGACGACGTGGTGGCGGCGCGCTCGCTCGGGGTGCGGGTGTTCCCCTCGAAGATGGCGGCGGCGGCGATCAGCGGGTTCTTCACCGGCATAGGCGGCGCGATCTATGCGCAGTACGTCGGCTACATCGACCCCGACAGCGTGCTCGCCGGACACCTCAGCATCCTGATCGCGCTGCCCGCCGTGTTGGGCGGGGTCGGCACGCTGTGGGGTCCGCTGCTGGGCGCCGCTGTGCTGATCCCGGTGAGCGAGCTGTCCCGCAGCTATCTCGGAGGCGGCGGCCAGGGCGTTGACCTGATGATCTATGGCGGCCTGATCGTCGCGGTGTCGCTGGCGCGCCCGGCTGGGCTGGTCAGCCTGCTGGGCGTGCGTCGGGCGCCGCAGGCGTAACGCGGCGAAGCCCAATAAGCTTCCGGGTGGTTGATCCCACCAGCCGATTAGGCCATGTTACGTCTGTCCAAACCATCCCTCGCGGGAGAGCGCTGGTCTGACCCAGCCGCCGAAGGCGCAACCGGCCCCCGGAAACGCTCAGGCCCCCAGGACCGCGACGGGCTCAGGACCTCTGGAAAGCCGGCGGCCGTCCATGTGGCCACCGCACCGACGGAGTAAAGGCGTTCGAAAGAATGCCCGAATCTCTCAGGTTTCCCGGACAGAGGGGGGTCGCACCTGCTGACAGCCGTCAGCCGGCGACCCTGCGTCCGGAGCCCTGCCCATGGCCGAACCCGTCCTCAACATCGAACCCGACCCGCCGGCGACGCTGCGCACTACGCCGCTCGACGCGCTGCACCGCAGCCTTGGCGGCAAGATGATGGAGTTCGCCGGATACTCCCTGCCGGTGCAGTACGGACCCGGCGTGCTGGCCGAGCACCTGCACACCCGCGCCAGCGCCAGCCTGTTCGACGT
>JANXVC010000429.1 GCA_025351925.1 Rhodospirillales bacterium
GCCAGACGGTGCGCGTGAAGATCATCAAGATCAACCACGACACGCATCGCATCTCGCTCGGCATGAAGCAGCTGCTCGACGATCCGTGGCAGGGCATCGAAGCCAAGTACCCGGTGGAAGCCCGCTTCCATGGCCGCGTCACGAACATCACCGACTACGGCGCGTTCGTTGAACTCGAGCCCGGCATCGAAGGCCTCATCCACGTTTCCGAAATGTCGTGGACAAAGAAGAACGTGCATCCCGGCAAGATCGTCGCGACCAGTCAAGAGGTCGATGTGATGGTGCTGGACGTGGACAGCAGCAAGCGGCGCATCAGCCTCGGCCTGAAGCAGGTGCAGCGCAATCCGTGGGAGCAGTTCCAGGACGAGCATCCCGTCGGCAGCACCGTCGAGGGCGAAATCCGCAACATCACGGAGTTCGGCTTGTTTATTGGCATCTCGGCCGACATCGACGGCATGGTGCACATGTCCGACCTGTCGTGGGAGGAGCCCGGCGAGCTGGCGATTGCCAAGTTCGAGAAGGGGCAGATCGTCCAGGCCAAGGTGCTGGATATCGACGCCGAGAAGGAGCGCATCAGCCTCGGCGTCAAGCAGCTGCATGACGACCCCGCCGCCGACGTCCTGAGCCGCGTGCACAAGAACGACGTCGTGACCTGCGTGGTCGTGGCGGTGCAGGCGAACGGCATCGAGGTGAAGGTGGACGAGGTGCTGACCGGCTTCATTCGCCGGGCTGAGCTGGCGCGGGACAAGTCCGACCAGCGTCCGGACCGCTTTGCCGTGGGCGAGAAGGTGGATGCTAAGGTGACCGCGATCGACCGCGCCGCCCGCAAGCTGAGCCTGACCATCAAGGGCCGGGAGATGGAAGAGGACAAGCAGGCGATCCAGGACTTCGGCACCGCCGACTCCGGCGCGTCGCTGGGCGACATCCTAGGGGCGGCCATCCGCCGGCGGAACCAGCAGAGCGACACCTGACTCTTGTCGCTAGAAACTGATCTGATCCTGGACAGGCGGCGCCTCAAGCGCCGCCTGAACCTTTGGCGGGTGCTGGCCGTGGCGGCCGGCACGGCGGCGCTGATCGCGATCGTCACGCCGCGGGCATCCGGCGGGCTGGGGCGACATGTGGCGCGGATCAACGTCACCGGCGTCATCACCGAAGATCGCAAACTGATCGAGAGCGTTGTCGCGTTGGTAAAAGACCGCAGCGTGCCTGCGGTGATCGTGTCGATCGACAGCCCCGGCGGCTCAGTGGCCGGCGGCGAGAGTCTGCGCGGTGCGTTGCTGCGGGTAGCCGCGGCAAAGCCCGTGGTGGCGGTGATGCGCGGAACCGCGGCGTCGGCCGGCTATATGGTCGCGTTGCCGGCGGCACGGATCTTTGCCCGTGACGCGACGCTGACCGGGTCGATCGGCGTGATCCTGCAGACTGGCGAGGTATCTGGCCTGCTAGGCCGGCTCGGCCTGTCGGCCGAGGCGATCACGTCTGGCCCATTGAAGGATCAGCCGAGCTTCACCCGTGGGCTGACGGCGCAGGGGCGGGACTACCTAAATGGGCTGGTTGGCGATATGTATGACCAGTTCGTCGGCATGGTGGCGGAAGCCCGGCACATGGACGCTGGCCAGGTGCGCAGCCTGGCTGACGGACGCGCCTATACCGGCCGACAGGCGCAAAAGCTTGGCTTGGTGGACGAAATTGGCGGCGAGATCGAGGCGCGGGAGTGGCTGGCGCGCGAGCGTGGCGTGCCGGTGAACGTGCCGGCCGAGGATCTGAGACCCGGCGGTCTGTATGACCGTACGCTTGGGGCTACGCTCTCGGGGCTGTATCAATCCGCGCTGTCTGGCGCATTGATGCCGGGCGGCGCTTGGGCGATATGGCAGGGCAGTACGGCCGAATAGGGCGTTACGCGTCGGCGTTCAGTTGACGGGCGGCGGCAGGTCCGGCATCGTCCTCCGAGGCGCCCCTAGTCGGGCCAGTGCATTGCAACGCATTACGGCGATTGAGAAAATGACAAAATCCGAGTTGATCGCAGAGCTTGCATCCGCCAACCCCCATCTGCTTAGTCGCGACGTCGAGCTGATCGTATCCACCATCTTCGACGAGATCACCGCGGCGCTGGCCCGCGGCACTCGTGTCGAGCTGCGCGGCTTTGGCGCATTCACGGTGAAGCGGCGCGACGCCCGCACTGGGCGCAACCCGCGCACCGGCGAGGCGGTTCCGGTCAACGAGAAGGCCGTGCCGTTCTTCAAGGCCGGCAAGGAACTGCGGGAGCGGGTGGACCGCGGCGGCAAATCTATCCACGCACCGTCCCGCGCCGAACGTGTGTTGGCCTAGCGCCATGCGCCTCCTTCTCGCCGCTCCAGTGCTGCTCATACTGGTTATATTCGCACTGTCGAACCGTCAGGTGGTCCAACTGGGACTGTGGCCCACCGACATTATGGTCGATGCGCCGTTGTCGATCACGGTCCTCGTGGCGGCTGGGCTGTTCTTCATCGCTGGTGCTTTGATGACCTGGGGCAGCAGCGTGCTCATGGGCGCCCGCGCTCGACAGGCGGAGCGCACGGTGCGGCAGCTCGAGGCTGAGGTGCGGGCGTTGAAGTCACAGCCGCGGACCTCCGCCGGCTCGGCCATGGCACTGCCGCCGCCGGGCGAATAGTGACCGGGCTGATCGTCGCGCTGGACACCGCGGATGCGCACCAGGCGACGGAATGGGCCGAGACGCTGGCGCCGCATTGCGGATTGTTGAAGCTCGGACTGGAATTTTTCCTGGCGCAAGGGCCCGCGGGCGTCCATGCCGTCACAGCCCGGCCCATATTCCTGGATTTGAAGCTGCATGATATCCCCAATACCGTCGCCGGCGCCGTGCGCGCCATCCTGCCGCTGCGGCCGCGGATGCTGACCCTGCACGCCGGTGGCGGCACCAAAATGATCGAGGCCGCCCGGCACGCCGCGGACACCGTTGACGATCCGCCGATGCTGCTCGCGGTTACGGTGCTGACCAGCCTCGACAGCAGTGCCCTGCACGCCACCGGAGTTGCTGGCGGCCCGCGTCAGCAAGTGCTGCGGCTGGGCCGGCTGGCGATGGATGCGGGGGCGGACGGGCTGGTGTGCAGCGCGCACGAGGCGTCCATGCTGCGGAGCGCATTGGGATCGCGCCCGGTGTTGGTGGTGCCCGGCATCAGGCCCGCCGGCGCCGGCGCCAACGACCAGGCCCGGACCCTGACCCCGCGGGAGGCAGCCGACGCCGGCGCCGACTGGATCGTGGTGGGCCGCCCCATCACCGGCAGCGCCGATCCAGCCGCCGCCGCAGCCGCCATCGCCGCGGAGCTCGCATGACCACGCTCGTCAAAATTTGCGGCATCAACTCGCCGGCGGCGCTGGACGCTGTCGCGGACGCCGGGGCCGATTACGTCGGCTTCGTGTTCTTCCCACCCTCGCCGCGTGCGGTGACGCCGGCCCAGGCCGCCGCGTTGTCAGCGCATCGCCCCGGCGGCCCGGCGCGGGTGGGGCTGTTCGTGGACCCGACCGACGACGACATCGCCGCTGCCCTTACAGCAATAAAACTGGACGTCTTGCAAATACACGGCAAGTCGGGTCATGCCGCCGAGCTGCGGGCACGGTTCGGCGTGCCGGTCTGGGCGGTGGCGGGGGTGGCGAGTGCGAGTGACTTGCCCACCAGCGTGCCTGGCGTTGACGGCCTGCTGCTGGATGCGAAGGCGCCGCCCGACGCCGTTCTACCCGGCGGCAACGCCCGGGTGTTTGACTGGTCCATCCTGCAGGGCTGGACCGCCCCGGCGCCGTGGCTATTGGCGGGTGGTCTTACGCCCGACAACGTCGCCGAGGCGGTGCGCACTTCCGGTGCCCCAGCCGTGGATGTGTCCTCCGGCGTGGAGCGGAGCCGCGGGGTGAAGGATGCAGGGCTGATCCAGGCGTTCGTCGCGAACGCGCGCCTTAAATCCAGCCCCGCCGTTTGAACCACAGCAACGGCAGGATACCGCTCAGGACGATGACGGCCAGCCCATAGGCATAGCCGTATTCCCATTGCAATTCCGGTATGTTCTTAAAGTTCATGCCATAAATGCTGGCCATCAGCGTTGGCGGCACGCCCACTACAGAAACGATCGTCAAGATCTTGATGCTGTTGTTCTGCTCGATGTTGATAAACCCCAGGGTCGCATCCAGCAGGAACTGCACTTTGTTGGTCAGCTGGATGTCGTAGTCGGCCAGCGACGCGATGTCCTGGCGCAAGGTCTTGAAACGCGGCCGCAGGCCCTCGGGTATCCAGTCCCCCGCGACCTCGTTGGTGTACTGCGCAATCCGGCTCACCCCGAGCAGGCTGTCGCGAATTTTTGATACCTGCTCCCCGGCGCTGCCGACAGCACGCAGGGTTGCGCGCAGCTGCAAATCCATCCGCGCCGAGTTCGGCCGGCCGGTGCGTTCCGGCCGGAACACCCGGCGCGAGATGGCGTCGAGGTCGGCGCCGACATGCTCCAGCACGTCGGCCAGCCGATCGACGATCGCCTCCAGCAGGCCCAGGAATGCCGCCACGCTGCACGACCGCGACGCGCTGCCGACGAAGCGCTCGGCATACTGGTCGAAGATCGGCAATTCGGTGAACCGCACCGTCATCAGGTGGTCCGGCGATAATACGAAGCCGAGCGGAGCGGTCATCGATAGGCCGTCCGCCGAGCGGTAGCTCATAGGCGTGCTGAGATAGAGGGTTTGACCCTCGCTCGCGAGGCGGCTGCTGCTCTCGATTTCCGCCAGGTCCGCCTGCGCCGGCACCCGCAGGCCGGTCAGCCGCTCGGCGGCGGATCGCTCCTCGTCGGTCGGGCTCAGCAGGTCGATCCAGACCGGCGCCGGGAGCGACGGCTCGGCATGCGGCTGCAGAGTACGACGAGGGTTAAGGCCGGTATTAACATATAGCATGTCGCATCCTAGTTTGAGCTTGTATGGCCTTGCTTTCCAAAGCACAGGCGAGGCGTGACCATCGCTGTGCCGTGCGGTATGATCAACGCCTTACCAAGGAGAGCACCTTGAACGAGATTTCGCCCGCCCGCCCGAACAGCCTACGCCTGGGCCCCGACGGCAACGGCCGGTTCGGCGAGTTTGGCGGCCGCTTCGTGGCCGAGACGCTGATGCCGTTGGTCCTGCAGGTCGAGCAGGCCTATGAGGCTGCCAAGCGCGATCCGAGCTTCCAGATCGAGCTGGACGCCTACCTGAAGGACTACGTGGGCCGTCCCAGCCCGCTATGGTTCGCCGAGCGCCTGACGAAGGCCCTGGGCGGTGCGAAGATCTACATGAAGCGGGACGAGCTGAACCACACCGGCAGCCACAAGATCAACAATTGCCTCGGCCAAATCCTGCTGGCCCGGCGCATGGGCCGCACCCGCATTATCGCCGAGACCGGCGCCGGGCAGCACGGCGTCGCGACGGCCACCGTCTGCGCGCTGTTTGGCCTGCCGTGCACGATCTACATGGGCGCCACCGACGTCGAGCGGCAGAAGCCCAACGTGTTCCGCATGAAGCTGCTGGGCGCCGAGATCAACGCGGTGACCAGCGGCGCCGGCACGCTGAAGGACGCGATGAACGAGGCGATGCGCGATTGGGTCGCCAACGTCGAGGACACCTATTACCTGATCGGCACCGTCGCCGGGCCGCACCCTTACCCCGCCATGGTCCGCGACTTCCAGAGCGTCATCGGCACCGAGGCGCGGGCGCAGATTATGGAAGTGGAGGGCCGCCTGCCCGACGCCATCATCGCGGCGATCGGCGGCGGCAGCAACGCCATGGGCCTGTTCCACCCCTTCCTCGACGACAGCGACGTGCGGCTGATCGGCGTTGAGGCGGCCGGGCGCGGCCTCGATACGATGGAGCACGCCGCCAGCCTGTCGCGCGGCCGGCCCGGCGTCCTGCACGGCAACCGCACCTACCTGCTCCAGGACGAGGACGGGCAGATCCAGGAGGCGCATAGCATCAGCGCCGGGCTCGACTACCCCGGCATCGGACCCGAGCACTCCTGGCTGCACGAGATTGGCCGGGTGGAATACGTGGCCGCGACGGATGCGGAGGCGCTGGATTCGTTCCAGTTCTGCTGCCAGACCGAAGGCATCATCCCGGCGCTGGAGCCAGCCCACGCCATCGCGCACGTGCGGAAGATCGCGCCGGAGATGGGTCCGGACGCCGTCCTGCTGATGAATATGTGCGGACGCGGCGACAAGGACATCTTCACCGTCGCAGCACACCTGGGCGTGCAGCTATGAGCCGCATCGCCGCACGGTTCGCCGCGCTGAAGCGGGAGGGGCGCGGCGCGCTCATCCCGTTTCTTGAGGCCTACGACCCCGATGCCGCCACCAGCATGGCCATCCTGCGCGGCATGCCCAGTGCCGGCGCCGACCTGATCGAGATCGGCATGCCGTTCACCGACCCGATGGCGGACGGCCCGACGATCCAGGCGGCGGGCCTGCGCGGGCTGAAGGCCGGGGCGACGCTCGCCCGCACCCTGGCGATGGTGCAGGACTTCCGCCTGGACGACGCGGACACGCCGGTGATCCTGATGGGCTACCTGAACCCAATTGCCTCCTATGGTCCGCAGCGCTTCTGCGAGCATGCGGCGGCGGCCGGAGTGGACGGGGTGATCGTCGTCGATCTGCCAACTGAGGAGGCGCATCTGCTGGCCGGCCACGCCCACGCAAACCACCTCGACATTATCCGGCTGGTGGCGCCCACCACCGACGACGCCCGCCTGCCGCTGGTGCTGCAGGGCAGCTCGGGCTTCGTCTATTACGTCAGCATCACCGGCATCACCGGCACGCGCAGCGCCTCGACCGCCGACCTCGCGGCGGCGATCCCACGGGTTCGGGCGGTGACCGATCTGCCGATCGCCATCGGCTTCGGCGTGCGCACGCCGGCGCAAGCGGCTCAAGCGGTCCAGGTGGCGGACGCGGCGGTCGTGGCGTCCTCGCTGATTGAGATCCTAGCGGCCAGTCTGGATGCCGAGGGCCGGGCGGCGCCCGACACCGCGCAGCGCGTGCTGGACCAGGTGCGTGCATTGGCCGAAGGTGTGCGCAATGCCAGGGTTCCCGCATGAACATTAGGGCTTAAGGAGTAAGGCATG
>JANXVC010000432.1 GCA_025351925.1 Rhodospirillales bacterium
GTCGACCTTGGGCCGGGCACGGGTGACCCAGACTGTTCGGCCGCGTGCGTCGCGGGGTGGAATTTGGTTGACTGGCACCATGGGCAGGCCAGCCGCGGCCCAGCCTAGGGCGCCGCCCTCCAAGCTGTCGGCCGGGATGCCGTCATGTCGCAGCCAAGCGGCAACGCCTTGGCTGAGCTTAAGGCCCTTTTGGCAGATTACGACAGCAGGGCGGCCGCTCACTGCGAACTCCCGCGCCCAATCCGAAACGTTTGTATGCGGACGACGAACTGCGCCGGGAACCAGGCGCGGTTCGCAGTCGAAATCCTCGTCCGTGCAGACGTCGATGAGGGCTGGACCGTCATGGCGGCCGATCAGGCGGACAAGCTTGTCGGGCGAAATGGAGTTGAGAGTGGGCATGCGTGTGCGTCCTTGTTGTATGGCAGGACGCGATACTTCGGCATGTCGCCTCGTGGGGAGATCGCGGTCCCCAGGCTACTATCCAGCAGTCTCCAGACAGGATTGTCAAGCGCGCATTGTGCCAGGCAGGGTAATCGCTTCAACGTACTAGGCATTTCATTACTGTTCGATTTATGTCTTTTGAGAGACATTTCTGATCGCCCTGTGTGACCGAGCTTTTGTCGCCAAAACCTCCGACGCTGGACGAGCAGTGTGGCTCGCGCGCCGCGGGCGGGAACAGAAGCGCGCGGCACCGACGCCATAACATTCAACAGAGCGATTGAGTGTTGGTGCGAGTGCGAACCCTCTGCCAGAGTCCGCGCAATCCGTTCATTGGCCCAGCATCAAACATACAAAGGTGAAACGAAGTGGGGCACTTTTGGCCTCTGTGGCAGCAGCTTTGCCCAAGCCCGCTCAAACTTACCGAAAACTGCCTTCGCCCAGGCCGCAGCTACGAATAGTCCAAGTTGACGCAACGAAAAGCCTGCAGCGATCCAACCTTCAAAGGTGCCGTAAAAATGGTTAAGCCGCTCGTGGTAACTCAGCGTCGCACGGCTCGGGTGCTCGCGATAGCCAACCAAAAGGGCGGCGTCGGGAAGACGACGAGTTCGCTCAACCTTGCCTTCGCTCTGACGCAACTCAGCCAACGTGTGCTGTTGATGGATCTTGATCCCCAGGCAACCGCCACCTCGGTTCTATTTGGCCAGGCAGCGATCGACCTGTTCCGCCAGAAACGTACCATTGCGCAGGTTCTACTTGATGACGGGCCGCTTCAGGACGCCGTCGTTCGCGCCGGGGAGGTTATTAGCGGCCGCGACGTGCTATTCGATTTTATTGGTAGCCACATCAATCTAGCCGGGATCGATATGCGACGCGAACCCGGATTTGACGCGGCACTGCAGGACGCGCTCGGTGTCGTACGGACGTCCTATGACTACGTTATCATCGACGCGCCGCAGAACCTCGGCACCTTGACGTGGATGGCTCTTGGGGCTGCGGACCTCGTCATAATTCCAGTCCAAACCGAACCCTACGACGCTATGGGCGTATCCATGATTCTGGATGCCACTCGAAAAGTTCAACGGCGGCTCAATACTGGATTGCGGATCGCCGGTATCTTGCCGACGCGTTATTCCGCCAACCTCGCGATCGACCGGGAGGTCTTGAATCACCTCATCACCGCGATGGCGGACATCGCACCGGTCATTGAGGCGGTTCCCAACAGCACGGTCTATTCCCACGCAGCGTGGGCTTCCCGCATCACTCTTGAAGCCTCCCCTAAATCCCGGGTGGTCCAGGTTTATGTCAAAATTGCGCAGGCTTTGGTTGCCGGCCAACCCCTGCCGCATGCGGTACTAGCGACGACACCCGAACTGAAAAGCCGTCTTCGGTCAGAGGTGGCTTGATGGCACCGCGGCGGAAGCCCTCGCCCTTGATGGGGGCTGCAACAGCCATGCTCGACGGAGTGTCAGATATGATTGTGCGTGAGGACAGCCGCTTTCGGCATTCGATGGAGATTGCCATCGACCGGGTCCGCCCAGATCCCGAACAGCCTCGAAAAATGTTCGATGACACGGAAACCACCATGCTCGCGCAAACGATGGCGGACCAAGGCCAGCTTCAGCCAATCTTGGTCAGACGCGACCCCGACATACGCGGACACTGGCTTATCGTCGCGGGTGAGCGCCGTTGGCGGGCGGCAGTAGTGAACGGCTGGCCGACCATTCTTGGGATCGAGCACGCCGGGGATGCCGAGGTTGCGATGCTGATCGAGAACCTGCAACGTGTGGACCTTGCTGTGGTTGAGGAGGCGAGGGGACTCCAGCGCCTGATCGACGGCAAGGGGTGGTCGCAGACGCGGGCGGCGCAGGTCCTTGGGAAAACCGAGTCAGAGGTGAGTTCGACGCTGCGTATCCTGACGCTTCCCGAAAACCTCCTCGACGATCTTTTGATGACAAAAAACTCTGGATCGTCGCGCTACGTCCTGGCGGAACTGGCCCGAGTGGAGGACGGACCGATGCGCGACCGCCTTATCAGAGCAGCAAGGGACGGGATGCTGACCCAGCGTATGATCCGCAGTTCCCGCGAAGACGAAATGTCGTCCGCAGATGAACCCCGGCTGCCGCGCCGAACTCAGCGTCTATCACTCAGAATGATTGACAATTTTATCGACAGCTTGACGGCACTACGGGACAAAACTGGAGACATCACAGCCAACGAGCGCACGGGCCTAAATCGACTTCGGGGCGAGATCGACAGGGTGCTTCAGACATCCCCGGAGGCCAAAGGTTTGCGGCATAACAGGTGAGGACGGGTAGCAAAGCCACGTACGGCGCGGCGACATCCCGACCATTCCGGTTCCGATCAATGCGATATCTGCTCTAGTTCTAAATCGCGGGTGCGCGGACCGAAGATGCCGATCGAAAGTACGACCATCAGCATCGCAAAGGCAATCAGGCCAAACACTCCTTTTGTCCCGGCATTCTGAAGAAAGAAGCCAATAATAAAACTCGCGAACACCGTGCTGATTCGGCTGAACGAGTAGGTGAACCCCACTGCACGCGCCCGCACGCGAGTGGGAAATAATTCAGTTTGATAGCCGTGAAACGTGGTGGAGAGCACGTTGTTGCACAGGGTAATCAGCACGCCGAACACAATAAGCAATACCATTGTTGTCTGGAATGAGAACAGCAATCCGAACACACCGACACCGAAAGCCGCCGCAACCAACTGCCATTTCCGTTCATATCGGTCCGCAAAACTCATCGCCAGCAGCGGGCCAAACGGACTCGCGATGGCGATAATAAATGAATACAGCAAACTGGCGCTCAGATTGATACCGACCTGCTGGGCGATCAAGGTCGGCACCCAAGCGGCAAAACCGTAAAAGCCGAAGGTTTGGAAAAACTGGAACACCATCAACATAATTGTCCGCGTCCGGTAAGGCGGCACCCAAATCTCGGCAAAGCTGCCTACGGACTCTGCACGGTCAACGGCATGCGTCGCCGGCGCTGGCAACGGGTTTCCGCGCAGGTCAGCGACCACTTGCGCCTCAATCGCCGCCGTGATCGCCTCAGCCTCGACAACCCGGCCTTGCTGGAGCAGCCAGCGCGGACTCTCGGGCACGCCGCGGCGCAGGAACCAGACAACCAGCGCGCCAAGCGATCCAATCATGACCACCCAACGCCAGCCATCAAGGCCGAATGGCGCGATAGGCACCAGCATATACGAGAGGAATGCCACGATAGGAACCACAGCGAACTGAATGGTTTGGTTATACGCGAAGGCGCGCCCGCGAATACTCTTGGGCACCAGTTCGGCGATATACGTATCGATCGTCACCAACTCCACGCCGATGCCGATGCCAGCAATCAGCCGCCATGCGCAGACGCCTAAACCAGTATTTTGAAAGGCCATGACCAAGGTTGCAGCGCAGTAGAACAGCAAGGAGAACGTAAATATTGAGCGTCGGCCGTATTTGTCGGCCACAAAGCCAAAGACGAAAGTGCCGATGAACAGGCCGGTGAACGTCGAGGCGACAAACAGCGCCGGCCCGGTGAAGATGCCGACTGCAACGTTGGTCAGCAACCCGGCCTTGACCAAGCCAGGGATCACGTAGCCGGTCATGAACAAATCGTAGAATTCAAACATGCCCCCCAGCGAAAGCAGGGTCACCAGCCGCCAGACGTGCCGCGTCGCCGGCAGGCGGTCCAGCCGTGCCAGGATCGCCGCCGCCGCATTTCGGTCCATCAGCATGTCTGGCATAATTTCTTTCCCCAATTCATTGGCCTCAGCGACGATGCAGTGCCGGCTCGACTTGTCCTGGCTCAATCGCGATCTGGCGATCGTCCTAGCCCAAGCCGGCCGCGCTCCTGCAACGCTGGCGGCTCGTAGTCCTCATTGCCTTCGCCGAGGCTTGGCGCCGGCACCGGGTTCGTGCTCGGCAACGCGCGAAACGCGTTGTCGATCGGGACGGGCACCGCAGTCACGTTGGCCGCAACCGTCCCAGCCCGGCGGTCAAAGAGGCCGCGGGCACGAAAATGCGGATCTGACGCTCCCTCCTGCGGCGTGGCGACAATGGTGCAGCAACAGTCGGCGCGATCGAACACAGCACGCCAATGCTCGGAAGGTTGTGCTGTGATCAGGCTTGCGACGGCACAGGCCGTGGCCGCCGGGTCCAGGCCGTCGTCGTGGAAAGCCGGATCAAGTCCGACGGCATCGCAGAACTTCGTCCAGAACCGGTCCTCGATCGGAGCGGCAGCCACGATGCGGCCGTCTGCTGTCGGATACATCCGGTAGCGGGGCGTGCCGCCGGTCAACAGCGCGTCGCCATTGCCAGGCCAGCCTCCAGTGGCGAGACCCTGACCGAGCGACCAATACAGGAACGGGAACAGGTTGTCAGCCATCGACACATCGAGGTATCGGCCGTGGCCGGTGCGGTCGCGCTCGGTCAGCGCCAAAAGGATGTTGATCACCGCAGGGTAGGCGCCCCCGGCGATGTCGGCCACCAAAGCGGGCGGCACGACGGGGTGGTCCGGGCCGCCATGGCTCAGTCCGAGCATGCCGGTGTCAGCCTGATAGTTCAGGTCATGTCCCGCACGATCCCGCTTTGGTCCGGTCTGGCCATAGCCGGTTATGGAGCAATACACGATACGCGGGTTGATCGCCGTGACTGCATCATAGCCGAGACCGAGCCGGGTCATGACACCTGGGCGGAACTGCTCGACCAACACGTCCGCACGCTCCAGCAGGGGACGCAGACGGACGTGGTCGGCCGGGTCCTTCAGATCCAGCGTCACGCTTCGCTTGCCGCGGTTGAGCAGGATGAAGCTCACGCTTTCCCCGCCAAAGCGAGGAGCATAGGCACGCATGTCCTCGCCGGTAACCGGCCGCTCGATCTTCACAACCTCGGCGCCCGCCTCAGCCAGCAGCAGCGTCGCCATCGGCCCAGGCAGCAACGTACTAAAATCCAGCACGAGCCGGCCACTCAGCGGTTGCATTGGGCGGATGTCATCTCATACTGCGAAGTTTGCGTTAACGGAATTCAGCCATGGTCAGACAATAAGCGCAATCCAGGTGCTTCACGCCCTACGAGGCAGTCGGGCGTTTATGCATGAACGCCTGCCGACGGCACTGCGCAACCAGCGTGCCGTCCTGCTTATAAGCGCGATGCAGAAAATCGACGATTCCAGCGGTCGGTCGCGACTTCGACTCCCGCTTGGCGGCGATCTCCGTCATCACATTGATCGTGTCGCCCTCAAACAGCGGCGCGGGGAACGTCGCCTCGCTCATGCCAAGATTAGCGATAGTCGTGCCCAGCGTCGTGTCATTCACCGAAATGCCGATCATCAATCCCAGCGTGAACAGCGAGTTGACGATCGGCCGGCCCCACTCCGTCTCGGTTGCGCAGAAATGCGCGTCGATGTGCAGCGGTTGCGGGTTGAGCGTCATATTCGAGAACAGCATATTGTCCATCTGCGTCACCGTCCGCGTCAATCGGTGATGCAGCACGGCGCCGACATCGAAGTCCTCGTAATACAAGCCGCCGCGCGGATGGGTGGAGCGAGGGAGTGTATTCATCGGGATGCTTTCAGCCGTGGGTCTAACAGCACGCAGCCGTCAATCACGGCCGAAGGCCAGGTTTGCCACGCTGCGAGCAATCGTGCTGGTCGGCAAACCAAGGGTGGCCCAGCATAGTATCAGCCGGCTACGGCGCAAGGTCAGCAGCGAAAGCCCAAACGGCGACCTTCAAGCGCCTGCTAGAGCGTGTTACCTGGGGAAAATGCCGCACTCTTCCTACCTGAATCTCGCAGGTGCCGATGTTGGAGAGCTACATCGGCCGAAATAGCGCAGCCTGAGCCCGACAACGCCTGGGGGGCAAACCCCCAGGCTACTCGCCAGCCAGCTCAGACCCGCCCCGGCATCCGGTCCACCCGCAGCGTGTTGCAGGCCCGAGGCTCAAACTCCACACGGCGGTCCAGCACGTCGGACGCATTGTCCTTCCCGGTGCCGACCAGCGGCTCGCTCGAGCCGCGCCCGCGCGCCTCTGTCCGGACCCGCAGCACCGGTGCACGCTCCACGATCTGCCCACGCACGAAATTTGCGCGCCGTTCGGAAAGGACCTCGTTCGCAGCCCGCGTGCCAGTGGGACTAGTATGCCCGACCACGAGCAGGCAAGCCTTGCGTGCTGCGCTGCGCTGCGCAATCTGGCGCAACCACGCCGGATACTGCCCGCTCACTGCCCGGTCCGACCAGAACTGAACCGATCCAGGACGAAACACGAACTTCACCGCGAGTTTCCCCTGCGCCAGCCCAGAGTCCACCATCCGGCCAAACGCCTCTTCCGCCGCCTGCTGCCGGCCAAGCGCGACATTGGTCAGGTAGGCTCCGTTCCATACCCGCATCTGGTCGCCGCCGGGCAGCAGGCTGGCTTGCTTGTAATAGGCCAGCGCCTCCGGGTAGTTCCCACCCTCATACGCCGCAATCGCCTGGTTGACGACGACAGAGGTGCTCATGCCGTTCAAGTAGGCCGGGTCCATCGTGTCGCCGGGCTTGCCGCCGCAGACCTTCAGGTAAGCCCGCATGCTGTGATCCATCACCCACACTGGGCTGTCCTCAAAGAACTTGGTCGGCGTGACATTCACGTCCTCCGCGCGCACCCAGACTGTTTCTGACGAGATGACCTTGCCGGTGCGCGTGTCGGAGAGCGACGCCCATATGCGATACACCTTGGCCGGCTCGTCCATGTAGGACGGCATTGCACCCGGCGCGGCGACCGGGGTCATGCAGCTGAGCAGCATGACGGGCTGGCGTTCCAATGAGGCGTCGGCCATGGGGCTTGCCTGCATGTACGGGAAGCGTCGGCCCACGACGTCCACAATCCGGCGCTCCACCTCCTGCGTTACCGCGGCATGCCTGACCGTCTTGAGGTCAACTGGCGGATCGACGACCAGCACGCGCTGCTCGGACGGGTCGAGTTGCGCCCGGGCGAACAGCGCAGTGGTGAGGTTGGCCATTGCAGCGTCGAACGGCTGCGCCTCGGTCGATAGCGGCTCCATCGCCGAACGCTCGGCATTTTGCGAGCTCGGCAGGGTGCTGCAGGCGCCGAGCAGGGCGGTGACGGTCACCACGGCCAACAGGCGGCCTGGCCTATTTGGCACGGCAGTCGTCGCGCAGGAATCGTTTATCAGCATCGGATAGATCCTTTCCCAGTTGAGCATAGAGCACGATGTCGCGGCACTGCCGTTCACCCGCGGGGCGGATCGGCAGTGCAGCCGCGGCCGCCGCAATCCGTTCGGTTGTGCCACGGTCGCCGCGCGCATGCGGCGCCTCGGGCAGGGCCGCAACTGCTGACGCGCGGGATCGCGGTTGCGGCGGGGCGGGCAGCATGGCGGTGAAGGTTGGAGCGGGCGGGGGAGGGGCAGCATCCGTCACGGCGGGTTCGGCCTTGTACGGCGCGGGAGCTTGCTCGAATGGTAAGCCTTCGCCAAGCAATGGACCGGCCGCGGCATCCGGCTCCATGTCAGGTGGAAATATCTCGTCGATCTGCTGCTCTACTGCTTCGGCGCGCTGCTGATTCGTTGCGGCGATCTCGAGCTGGTCAAACGGCGCAGCGGCGATGGGCAACGTTGGCGTGGCGCGGACCTGGGCGGCCTCATTGTCAGGAGTTGGACCATCAACGTGCATGCGGGCCAACAATGGTGACGGCATATGGCGCCATCCTATGGCCCCAATGACGAGCACGAGTATGGCGCTCACACCCAGCCTGATCAGCGGCCTGGACCTATCCCGATTGACGCCAATCGGCATCGACGAAGGCAGCGACATTTCCGGGAGGAAATCCGGCAGCTCATCCAGCAAGTGGCCAGGCAGCTCGAGCGTACACGTTAGACGCTGACGAAGATATGCTAAGTCGTCCGTGGCCAAGGTCGCGGCCAAGCTGGGCTGGCCGGCCAGCGCAACACGCAGCTGCGGGCTGGATCGGCACGCGAATTGGATATAGTGCAAGGCCGAGGATTGTAGGTTGTGCGCCTCGGTAACCAGCAGGACCACGCGGTTATGGTTTTCGCCGGGTTCGGTCAGCGTCACGAACCCGGTCTTCAGATCATGGTCCGTCAGGGCCTCCGGGTCGGCCCGGCCTACGATCTGCGCGATGAGATCCCGCAGTGCCAATCCGCCCGATGCGGAGCCATAGACGCGCACACAACGAAGGCGGTGGTTGGATAGCTCAGACTCGGCCGGGTCCAGCAACGGCGCCGTGCTGATACCCGGCGCGCATAGGAGTTGCACGCACTCATCCCGACGCACAATGGCGTCTATCAGTCCTGCAGTGGCACGGACCTGACTGAGATAAAACAGGGAACGCGACGCATTTATATCAGGCACGAATACTGCCAGTTTAGATGAGGGTCAGCCAACAATGAGCCCGAAGCGGCTCACCTCGCAAGACCTACGGCTTGCACCCTATGTAAAATTTTAGAACACATATATGACAAGCCCGTGTATCCGTTGATAATTGACGTTTTACTGCTGTTATTACTTTATTCGTTTGTACGATATTACCAAAACTCCTGCCTGCCACAAGCGAGGCATCAAAAGGCCATTCCGCTCCGCCGCAGCAGCCTGAACAGGCTACCCGGGTGCAGGCGGCAGCCTCCGACGGCGAACGTATGGGGATAAGGTCCCGGTCTCGCAGAGCACGGCCTCGCAGAGATCGCCCTGATGCCGAATGTCCTGGTTATGCCGGAACAGATTATCCGGGTCATAGCGGCGCTTGATTTCAGCGAGCCGCCCATAGCTTGCTCCATAGGCGCCGCGCGGCATCGTACCCTAGAGTCATCCGGAAGGATCAGCGCTCCCTGCAACGCATTACGCAGCTCGGTGACCGCCTCCCCAGGGATCTGTGCCGTGTCGCCGGACCGCGTCCGCAGCTGCATGGCCCCGTCTCCTGACGCAAAGGCGCCTCTGGTGCTTCCAGCCGCCCTGCCGCATGGTAAACCTCTCGAAAAAGTGGAACAGGAATTTCATGAGCCGCGCAGCGCCTCCCTTCGGCATCACAATTTGCGGCATCGAGGAGCTGAACGGCCATTGCAGCACCGGCGCCAGCCACGTCCTGTCTATCCTTGACCCCGACTACCCGGTGCCCGAGGCGTTCGGCGCGTTCGGCGAGCACCAAAAACTGGAGGTCCGCTTCCACGACATCGTCAACGACACGCCCGGCCTCCTCGCACCACAGCCCGAGCACGTCGAGCGCATCCTGGCGCTCGGCCGCGACCTAATGGCCGAACCAGTCGCGTCGGCGTACCTGCTCGTTCACTGCCACGCTGGCATCTCCCGCTCGACCGCCTCGATGGCTTTGATCCTCGCCCAGGCCATGCCGGAACAGCCAGCGGAGGCGATCCTGACGCTGGTTCACGGGATGCGCGAGAAGGCGTGGCCCAACCTGCGGGTGATGGAGATCGGCGACGCGATGCTGGGACGCAACAGCGCTCTGGTCGAGGCGACCCACGCCCTGCATCGTCTGCAGATCGGGCGTCGTCCGCATATCGCCGAGTTCATGGAGCTGGGCGGACGCGAGCGGGAGGTCGCGGCGGCTCGCGCAGCTTTCGCGGCCGCTCCGGGCGACAGAGCGTAGCGAGTAATGTCGGACCTGACCGATCTCAGCCGGTTCGTGCAGGCGCAAGATCCGGTCATGGCGCAGGTTCGCCGCGAACTCGGCGCGGGCCGCAAGGACAGCCACTGGATGTGGTTCGTGTTCCCGCAACTCGCCGGCCTCGGGCGCAGCGCCATGGCGCGCCAGTATTCGGTGGGCTCGCTGGCCGAGGCGCAGGCCTACTTGGAGCATCCGGTGTTAGGTCCAAGGCTGGTCGAGTGCACCGAGCTGGTCAACAAGGTTACGGATCGGTCGGCCCAAGAGATTTTCGGCAGCCCGGATGACCTGAAGTTCCGCTCGTCAATGACGTTGTTCGCAGCAGTACGGCCGGGCGCCTCGGTGTTCCGCGATGCGTTGGACAAATACTTCGAAGCTGTGCCAGACCGGCTGACGACCGAAAGGCTCTCGCGGTCGTAGGCAGTCTTGCACCGCTCCCTTTTCTCAGGAAACCCTCCATGGTCTTTGCCGGCAAGCGCGTCATCGTCATGGGCGGAAGCCGCGGCATTGGGCGATCGATCGCGCTCGGCTTCGCCGCCGCCGGCGCCTCGGTCTGCGCGCGCAGCCCCGGGCCGCTCGAAGCGAGGCAGCGGGGAGATCGAGGCCCTCGGCGTCGCGGCCTACAGCGCCTGCGTCGATGCTGGCGGTGGACGTGATGGCGGTCGTGCGGGGAAGCCACCCGGCTCGATCGAGTTCCCCGGCGGCACGTGGGAGCAGCGGCGCATCGAGGACCCGGCGCTGTATGCCGGCACCCTGGCGCAAATCCCGTTCGGCCGTATGGGCCGGCCCGAGGAGATCGCCAGCGTCGTGCTGTTCCTGGCTTCTCCGGCGACGAGCTGGATCACCGGGCGGAGCATCGTCGCCGATGGCGGCCAGCTCATCGGTCCATAAACAAAAGCTAACACGTTGACTATGCCATTGCACTGGATTGGAGCGTCTCGGATGAAAGTTCCGATCGCCGGTCAAATCCACTGTTGTCCAGGGCTGAATACCCCCTAAGGTCGCGCCGTCGCTCGGTGATGGGCGGTGCTCGCGCAAGGTCAGCGTCGGGCGACTAGGTGGTTTTCCGCGGGTCCATGAAAAATGGCGCCGTATGAAGGCCGCTCAATCGTGAACACACGAGCAATCAGTCGAGGAAAGAAGCGTCTTGAATACCAATTGGCGAACCAGGACCAGGCGTCCGGTGACACTTACGCTAGCCGCCGTGGCCCTCATCGGCTGGGTCGGTGCTGCCCACGCGCAGGACGCGGAAACGCCGCAGTCTTCTTCGGAGGCTACGGCGGAGGCAGACGCCCGCTCCATGGGCATCGCCGAGGCTGAGGCCGCTCTGCAGCGTACGCAACAAGCGGCTGCCCAGGCGCAGGCCCAGATCGCCGACGCCGAGGCGCAGCTTGAACGCCTGACCGCGCAGCGGACCGACGCTGAGCAACGGCTGAGCGCCGTGCAGCAGCAACTCGCTGCCGCTGAAACCGCGATTGAGACCGCGCAGCAGCGGCTGATTGATCCGACCGCTCGGCTTGAGCAGGTCACGCAGCAGGTCGCCGACGCCGAGCAACGGCTTGCCGGGTTGCAGCGTCAGGCCGAGAACGCACAGAGCGCCGCAGCGGCGGGCGAGGCGCGGCTGCACGAGAGCGAGGCGCAGCTCACCCAAGTGAACGAGCAGCGCAGCGCTAGCGAGCAACAGGCCAATCTGGCGCAGCAGCAGCTCACCGCCGCCGAAGCGACGATTGAGGCCGCGCGGCAGCGGCTGATTGATCCGACCGCTCGGCTTGAGCAGGTCACGCAACAGATCGCGGACGCCGAGCAACGGTTTGCCGGGTTGCAGCGTCAAACAGAGGAAGTGCAGAGTGCCGCAGCGACGGGCGAGGCGCGGCTGCATGAAAGCGAGGCGCAGCTTACCCAGGTGAATGAGCAGCGCAGCGCTACAGAGCAGCAGGTCAGCCTGCTGCAGCAACAGCTTCCCGTCGCGCAGACCGCGGCCGAGGCGATACAGAAGCAGCTGACCGACGCGACGACGCAGCGTGAGCAGGTCGCGCAACAGGTCGCCGACGCGCAGCAACGGCTGCACGAAGGCGAGGCGCAGCTTACCCAGGTGAATGAGCAGCGCAGCGCCACAGAGCAGCAGGTCAGCCTGCTGCAGCAACAGCTTCCCGTCGCGCAGACCGCGGCCGAAGCGATGCAGAAGCAATTAGCCGACACGACGACGCAGCGTGAGCAGGTCGCGCAACAGGTCGCCGCCGTTGAGCAGCGGCTGCACGAGAGCGAGGCGCAGCTCACCCAGCTCAACGAACAACGCAGCGCTGCCGAGCAGCAGCTTCCTATCGCCCAGACCGCGGTCGAGGCGATGCAGAAGCAGCTGACCGACGCAACGACGCAGCTCGATCAGGTCAAGCAACAGGCTGGTGACGCTGAGCAACGGCTCGCCGGATTGCAGCGTCAAGCCGAGAATGCACAGAGCGCCGCAGCGGCGGGCGAGCAGCGGCTGCACGAAACCGAGGCGCAGCTCACCCAGCTCAATGAACAACGCAGCGTTGCCGAGCAACAGGTCAGCTTACTGCAGCAGCAGCTTCCCGTTGCTCAGACCGCGGCCGAGGCGATGCAGAGGCAGCTGACCGACGCAACGACGCAGCTCGATCAGGTCACCCAACAGGCCGCTGACGCCGGACAGCAGGTGAGCACGCTTGCGGCGCAGGTCGAACGTCGGAAGCAGGACACGTCGGAGGTCGAGGCTCGGCTGGCGGAGGCGCGGGCACAGGAGGAGCAACTCGCGGCCGCAGTACGGGTCGAGGTGATGCTCCGCCGCGGCGATGCTTTGCTGCGGCAGGGCGACGTATCGGCAGCCCGCCTACTTTACGACCACGCGGCTGCCGCTGGTTCCGGCCACGCTGCGACGGCGATGGGCAAGACTTTCGACCCGTTGTTCCTGACCAGGATCGGCGCCGTCGGACTGAGTGCCGATCCATCAGCGGCCGGCACGTGGTATCGCCGCGGCGTTGAGCTTGGCGACGACGAGGCGCGCATTCGGCTGCAAGCTCTTGGGTCCGCGCCCAATCGCGCCAGGCCAGCCCTGGCGAAGCGCCAATGATCGAGTAGCGGCGCTGACGATTGCGGTTCGTCGTAGAGATCAGGCTCGGATCAGCAGACAGGGCGTCACCGGCAGCGCCACCTCGTCGTGCGGCGTTGTCGTCACGAGACGATGCGTCCGAACGCGTCGCCTCTATTAAGCCGTGTTGCCAGCGTCCACTGTCAGCACTGTGCCGGTGACGTTGCGCCCTGCAGAACTGAACAGATAGTCCACGGCACCTGCCACGTCCGCCACCTCCGGCATGCGCCTGAGCGCGCTGCGCCGGGCGATCTGCGCGCGGTGACTGTCGTCCAGCTCCCGGGTCATCTCCGTATCGACGAAGCCTGGCGCCACGACGTTCACCGTAATCCCCAGCGCGCCCACCTCCCGGGCCAGCGAGCGGCTGAACCCGAGCAGCGAGGCCTTGGTGGCGCTGTAAACCGACAAGCCGCTGTAGCCCGTGGTGGCGACTACCGACGAGATCATCACGACCCGCCCGGCGCCCACCGCCATCATGGATCGTATGGCGTGTTTGGTGAGCATGATCGGGGACGTCACGTTCAGCCGTATCAACCGCTCGATCGCAGCGTCCGGCATGGTCGCCAAGACGCCGCTGGTCCCGATCCCGGCGTTGTTCACGATGCCATAGATCGGCCCGAAGTCACGCCGCAGCCCGCGCACCAGATCTGAAAGTGCCGTTGTATCCATGAGGTCGGCGGAGCGGAAATGCAATCGGTCCTTCAACTCCGTCTCGGCGGCTGCAAGGGCCTCGCTGTGCTGGCGCGCGATGGCGATGACGTTGAAGCCCGAAGCGGCCAGCCGGCAGGCAATGCCGAGGCCCAGGCCGCGGCTGCCGCCGGTTACGATGACATTACGTCCTGCGTTGGCCGCGTCATGCATTGAGGCGGGCCAGCTTGCCGGACGGCAGCACGTCGAGCGCCGGGACGATGCGCAGCAGAGCGGGAACCTTGTGCGGCGCGAGCTGGGCACGGCAGGCTGCCTTGATAGCGCCGCACAACGCTTCGTCCGCCGGCCCCTCCACCACCACATCGGCCGCAACGATCGCGCCGGTGATCGGGCTCGACCGGGCGCGCACTCGGGCGGCGAGCACGGCCGGATGGGCATGCAGCGCGGCCTCCACCTCCTCCGGATGCACCTTCTGGCCGCCCACGTTGATCACTCCCCCGACCCGGCCGAGAAAGTGGTAGCGGTCGCCTCGCAGCGTCACGATGTCCCCAGTGTCAACGAAGCCGTCCGCGTCCGCCAGGGATGCGGCAGCGCCGAGATAGGCCGTGGCGGTCCGGGCGGAGCGGATGCGCAACGTATCGCCGGCAACGCGAAGTTCGACCGGCCCGCCTGCACCGACCCAGGCCGCAGGAAAGCCGGCGAGGCCGTCCGTGACATCAAATGCGACCCCGGCCTCGGTCGATGCAAAGGCGTGGGAGATGCGTGCGGCAGGATACGCCGCCCGCAGCCGGTCCAGCACCGCCTGGTCCGCGATCTCTCCCGACAGGCGTACATAGGCCGGATCGATGCGCGCCGCGTGCCCGCTGATCAGCACCCGGCGCCAGTGCGAGGGCGTGCCGGAAATGTGCGTCACCCCTGCCGCGCCGGCCCGGGCTAGGAATGTCCCCACGCCCTCGGCTATGTCCGAAAGCACCATCGACCCGCCGCCCAGCAACGCGCGCAGCAGGATCTGCAGCCCGCCATAGCGGCGGACATCGTAGAACGTGCTCCATACCGCGCCGCCGGACGCTGCGCCGATCGGGCCGATAAGGCCCGGCAGAGTGTGCGACACGAGCTTGGGCGCGCCGGTGGTGCCGGAGGTGAACAGCACCCACTCGGTATCGAACAAGGCTTGCGGCCGGTCCAGTCGCGGGCACAGGTCTGAGCTGCACGGAACGACTTGTACTCCGGCCCGCGGCGCCAGATCGTCGGTGATCAGCGTGTCAATCCCGGCCTGCACGATGGCAGCGTCCAGTTGGGCCGACGTGAGGTCCGGAGGCGCCAGCGCCATGCGGCGAACGGCGCCGTCGAGCTTGAGCAGCGCCAGCGCTGTCGGCAATTGCCGTGCGGTGTGGATCAGCACCGAACGGCCCGCCAGCGCTGAAGCGTCGAGGCCAGCAGCGCCGTTCAGGTCCGCCAGCCTGACTTCGCGGCCGGGTCCAGCCAATACGCGCCGCTGTGGCGAACCAGCCACGGCGGCAAGGTTCCACAGCGTGCTGCGGTTAAGCCGCGACACTCTCGTACATCGCAACGAGGTCGCCGATGGTGACGGGAAACGTGTCGTTGTCGGCGCTGCTAAAGGGATCAGTACCCAACTCGTCCTCAAGACGCGCCACGATCACCGCCAGGCACAGCGAATCCAGTCCAGAGTCCAGCAATGGCAAGCTGTCGGTCAGCGGGGCGAGCTGCTTGTCATGCTCGGCCGCAACTTCGGTAATTTGCGTCAGGACAATGGAACGTATCGTCACGATGGGCTGCTTTCAGTTGTTTGAAGGCTGTCGAGCCAGGGCTGATTGATGGAGGACGTCCGGCAGGCTGCCTGCAGGGCGTCGGCGACCTCGGCGACATCTTCGGGCATTGTCTCGCCGTTGGTCACGCAGGCGCGGACGACCTCCCGCCCCTCAAACCGGGCCGCAGACACCCAGGCGCGCCCGGAGGCCAGGACCCGGCCGACCACATCCCGGACCTCGCCAGAGCCGGGCGGCGGCTCGGCGCATACGACCGCCAGCGCCGGGTCGTTCGCGATCCGCCAACCCCGTGCCGCGAGGCTATCCCGCAACAGGCCGGCCAGTGCGATGGAGCGCTCCACATGCACGCCATAGCCGGCCCAGCCTGCCGCCGCGAGCGACAGGAACAAGCGCAGGCCGAGCAGACGCCGTGACCACTGCACGGACATCACATAGGGGTCGGCTGCTGGCCCGCTTGGTGGCATGAAGCTCGCCGAGGCCTGGAACACCGCCGCGGGCGCCGCCGCATCCGCGCAGATGAACATGCCGCAGCCCATAGTCGTCGCGAACCATTTATGCGCGTCGATCGTGATGGAGTCGGCCTGATCGATGCCGGCCAGCAGGCTGCGCAGCCGGTCCGACGCGATAAGCGCCCCACCCCAAGCCGCATCGACGTGGTACCAGAGGCCGTAGCGCCGGGCGATCTCTGCGCAGCAGGACAGCGGATCGATCAATCCGGCACCTGTCGTTCCCGCCGTCGCGACGATCATCACCGGCACGCAGCCCTGCGCGCGGTCGGCAGCAACCGCGTCCGCAAGCGCGTCCGAGCTCATACGACCGCTGCCGTCCGTAGCTACGAGGCGCATGGCGGAGCGGCCGATGCCTGCCTGATGGGGGATCTTAAGCCAGGCAAGATGGCACTCGCTCGAAGCATAGAACACCGGCGGCCCGGCAAAGGCGCGGGCGCCCGCAGATGCAAAATGCGGTTCCGCCCGTGTCAGTGCGCAAAGCAGTGCGGTAAAGTTCGCCTCCGCCCCGCCGCTCGTAAAATGCCCGGCGGCCCCCGGCGGCAGCCCGGCGCGCTCTGCGACGGATCGGATGACATGGGCCTCGATCTCAACCCCTGCTGGCGAGGTCGTGGCGCTGGCAAGCTGTGGGTTGAACGCCGCCGCGATCCGATCCGCGCACTGCGCTGGGAAGGTCGGCGCCGGGTTGAACAGCCCGAGGTAGCGTGGATGCGTCACCTGGGTAACGCCGTGCTCCATCTGCGCGATGACCCAAGCGAGCGTGTCGTCGAGCGGACGGGGTGAGGTGAAATCGAAGCCGGCCAGCGCCCGCCTGAACTCGCCGCGGTCGAGCGTCGGCGCGACGGCGCCGCGGATGACATGCTGGTGGGCCTCGGCGAGCCGACACGTGAGCATGTCGTTCAGATACGCCTGATCCATTGCGGTGGGAAACAGCGCCAGGTTTGGCGGCTCGACAGTGCTCAAGTTCAATCTGTTCTCACTAAAAATCCGCAGCTACGACACCGGGCGACTGCATGCCGGACGCTTCCTGCCTCCTGCAATCGGTGAGATAGCGCAGCCAATTCGCATAGATCTGCACGGCCGGCCCGCGCCAGTCATCGGGCGGCGCCCACTCGGCCGTGGCACTCGGCAAGCTGTCGATCAGGGCAGGGTCCCTCGTCTGCAATGCCCGCTCGCGCAGCGCATCAAGTGCGGTCTCGGTAGGCGCATCGAAATAGCCTTGCACAGGGTCGGGGTAGGTGGCCCGCCTTCCCGTCAAAAACCGGCTGACATCACGGCGGTACTCGTGGAACAGCGTTTTTGGATCGTACTCCGGATGTCCTTGCAGGAGCAGAAAGAGGCTGCGCCCCTGTTTGATGAACATGTCCGCACCGGCGTCCGGGAGATGCGAAAGAATGCGATAGCCGCTCGCCGTGAGCGCCGGTTCCGGCAGGTCATTGTATCGCGTCTGCGGGGCGCGCCAATGCGGCGGCAGCCCAGCTATGAGGGGATGCTCCGCCGTTTTCGTGCATGGGAAAATGCCCGAAAGCTTCCATCCAAAAGGGCGCCGGGCAATCCCGTCGGCGGCGAGCACGGCAATCTGCGCAGCCAGGCACGACCAGATAGTCGAGATGGTGTGCCGCTCCGCCCAGCCGGTCAGCCTCGCCAGCGCGGGCCAATAGGGTTCGTCCTCCAGCACGCGGGCAAGGGGCTCCGCGCCGGTCACGATCAGGCCGTCGAGCCGGGCGTCCCAGAGCTGGTCGATGCTCTCATAAGCGAGGGCGACATGCGCGGAGCAGGCGGGTCCACGCAGTATGTCGGGCACGGAGAACAGCCGCAGGCAGATCGGACGGCTGCAAGAGGCGGCCAGCAGGCCGCGGAACTGTCGCTCGGTCGCGAGGAACGCCGGGTCTGGCATGTTGTTGACTAGGCCGATGACGAGCGGCCCCGTCGCGTCGTGACCAAGGGAATGCCCGTCCGGCGAATGGACCGGCGCATTTGCATAGCCCGGCCTAAGCGACATGGCGGCTCCGCTCTGAAGAAAACATCGGGCTGACAGCCGCGTCGAGCGCCTGGTCAAGGTCCGCAAGGATGTCGTCCACATGCTCGATGCCGACGCTTAGCCGGATCATTTCTGGGGTGACGCCCGCGTTGCGCTGTACGTCCGGCGGCATCTGCCGGTGCGTGGTTGAGGCGGGATGACAGGCCAGGGACTTGGCGTCACCAAGGTTCACCAGGCGCTTGACGAGGCTGAGCGCGTCGTAGAACCGCGTGCCGCCCGCATACCCGCCACGCACGCCGAAGGTCAGCAGCGAGCAGGCCTGGCCACCTAGGTAGCGCTGCACGAGTGGGTAATAGGGATTGTCGGCGAAACCGGCGTAGTTGACCCATTCGACCCTGGTGTCGTTGCGTAGGAACTCGGCGACTCGGCGAGCATTCTGCACATGCCGTTCCACGCGGACAAAGACGCTCTCGATGCCTTGCAGCAGCAGGAACGCACTCAGCGGCGACAGGACGGCCCCGGTGGTGCGCAGATACACGCTGCGGAGCCGTGCGGCGTAAGCGGTTCGGCCGAAATGCTCGGAGTAAACCAGGCCGTGATAGGATGCGTCGGGCTGGTTGAACTGCGGAAACCGCTCGCCGTGCTCCGCCCATGCGAAACGGCCTCCGTCCACGACGATGCCGCCCATCGTCGTCCCATGGCCGCCCATGAATTTTGTCAGCGAGTGCACGACAATGTCCGCGCCATGGTCGATGGGGCGCAGCAGCACCGGCGTCGCGACCGTGTTGTCCACGATCAGCGGTACCCCGTGGCGGTGGGCGGCCTCGGCCAGCGGAACGAGGTCGGCGATGTTGCCGGCCGGGTTGCCGACGCTCTCGCAAAACACCGCCCGGGTATCGCCGTCGATAGCTGCCTCGACGTCTTCGGGTTGGTCGCTGGCGGCGAACCGGGCATTGATCCCCCATTGCGGCAGCAGGTGGGCGAGCAGCGTGTGGGTCGTGCCATACAACTGCGGGACGGAGACGATGTTCCGGCCGGCCTGGGCGACGTTGAGCAGGGCGTAGGTCAGCGCTGCCTGACCAGAGCCGACGCTGAGCGCATCCACGCCGCCCTCCAGATCTGCGACGCGCCGCTCCAGTACGGCATTGGTTGGGTTGCTGATCCGGCTGTAGCGGTAGCCTTGGGCTTCGAGGTTGAACAGGGCTGCTCCGTGCTCGGCGCTGTCGAATGCGTAGGCGACGGTTTGGTAGATCGGCACCGCAACGGCCCCGGTCGTCGGGTCGGGTTCGTAACCGCCATGGACCGCTATTGTTTCTTTTCGCATGGGTGTCTCGTCTTACAGTAGAATTGTTAAGAGAGCATTATCTGACAAACGGCTAATCAAATACAAAATGCAGTAGTGAGTTTAAGAAACGCATTAAATGCGAATTTATACGTCTGTAGCGAACTTGTAAATTTGCAATGCAACACATTCGCAACAGTGCTTTAATTTTCCAAAAGAGATAAAGTTAAAAGAACGTTAATACATTTTGTCATAAATGATTTTAGATCTTCCGATCTGGGTCAATGAATCGAATGGTCTATATGATCTGCACAGGTGACGGCATACCAATGTACTCCCTCGTATTCAAAGGGAGTGTGGGGTGGCGCATTCGGTTCGATACAATATTGATATCGTTTGTTACAATTCAATAAAATCGTGTGGGACGGGGTGTTGGTATGGAAGTACTTGTGACATCCAGATATGAATGCATCATTGAAGACATTTGCGAGCTTAATTGGAGCGGCTTAGCCGAGAATGATCTTATCGATGCGACTTGGGCCTACTATTATTTTTCGATACAATTCCGTGAAAGTCTAGAGGCCGCGCGCGAGTTGTTTCCAGACGATATTAAACTTCAGCAGCTTGAACGGGAAGAGTGCAATACCGACAACCTCTCACCGTGGCCCGGGGTTGCCAGCATTGGTGAGAGGCTGAACCACGACGAGTTTATGGCACGGCTACTAAAATTGACGCCGATTGGCGCCGAGAGGACGGCCGCGTTGCAAGAGATTGGGCAGAGTTACCTGGACAGCGTTCGTGACGCACCTTGCTTAGTAAAAGCTCTAAGCATTGCCAGTTACGAGGACGGCGGCTTGGAAAAAGTATTCAGAGCGTTTTTGACGGCTCCACATTGGAACAAATCGATGCTGCAAGCTTTCAAACATTTCTTGGCCGAGCACATAAGGTTTGACAGTGACCCTGAACAAGGCCATGGCTCTCTCAGTCGGCATATCACGCCGGACGATCGGATTTCGCCGCTATGGTCGGCATTCAACCAACTGCTGGTTCGGGCGGCGCCTCGCTTGAGCAGCGCAAAGTAGTGGGCTCGTCGCATGTTTAGGGGTGGAAAGCGTCACGTATGATTTTCACGAAAGATCCATACGTGGTGCGGCATCGCGGCAGGGTAGTGTCGGTCTATACTCTGGCTGTTCTTGTTAGCTTGGTGATCTACAGCACTCCAACCGCAGCGGACGGCGTTGCTTCCGATGAACCGAGTGAGCGATCAAGGCCGGTAGTCTCTCAGACATCAACTCAGCAAGACTCTGCGCTACCCGAGCCACTTAAATTGGCCATTGGGGACAAGCTCAAAGTCTTGTTTTATGAACGCCTTGGTGATGCCGGGGACAAATGGGCGAATCTAAATCGTCCGGCGAAACCAGAGTTGAGTTTCTATTTGCATACAGAACTTTCTGGTGAATTTTCAATCCAGCCCGACCGCCGTATTTCTATCCCTCTGCTGGAAGACTGCATCGCTGCCAATCGTAGCATAACGGAGGTCGCCGCTGATCTCCGATTAGCATTTGCGAAAATTGTTGGACATCCTGGATTTGTGAATATCGAGGTAGTCGAACGCCAGCCAATATACATAATTGGCCCGGTAAAGCAACCGGGAGTATTTAAGTATCAGCCCGGACTGACACCGCTTCATATCGTTGCACTTGCCGGTGGTTTTCTGCGCACTGAACTCGATCGGTATGCCGCAATCGAGGCGATCAGAACAAGCGGCAAGTCGGCATTTTCAGACAGTCGTCTAAAGCGAGTGCTTGCCAAGCAGGCGGTTCTGCGTGCCGAACTCGACGGCGTCGCTGTGTCAATGCCTCGTCAGCTCATTGAGCTGGCGGGACTACGCGACGCCGACGCGATGGTCGCCGAGGAGCAGGCACAGCGCGTGAGCGTGGTAAAAGCGCGCCAGCAGAGGCAGGTGGCCCTGTCAGTCGCGATCGAAACGGCCCGGCGTGTCGTACAGGTGGCGCGTGACCGCCTGGCGCCGTTGCATGCAAGCATCGACCTAAGGAAAAATAGGTTCGACAGCATGCAAAAACTCTTTACCAGCGGCACGATCGGTAATGTGATGCTTGTGCAGGTGCAAAGCGACCTCGCCGATGCTGAAGACCGAGAGGCCGGTGTGCACGGTACCATTGCAGAATCGCAGCAACGCCTATCCCTTGCCGAGTTGGATGATGCAAAGTTCAAAACCGACACAAGCACCGAGATGGAACGGGAAATTGCCGCTCAGCAGCGTGAAATCGACGAGTTGGTACCGACTTTAGTGGCAGATATCGGAGTGACAAAGTTGCTCGGGCCAACTCTCGATCAAAATTCGACCATCGAAAATGTTAAATTTGAAGTCTTGCGGCATACTGAAAACAATACTAACGTCATAGTGTCTGATGGCTCGATGCAGCTTCAACCCGGGGATTTAGTACGAATAACCAGTACAAATAAAAATCTAAATGAATAGTTGTTTGCTGTTGCGAAATTTGAGTGAGCTAACAATATTTGACTCATATTAGAAAGTGCCCACTTCTTTAAAGCGAGAATTCCTATTGAGGTGTGTTCGGTCAATCCTGAGAGCTGCAGATCGAATTTCGGCGATTGATTAGCTCCTCAAGCAGGAAAGAACTTTATGTGACAAACGATAGGTACGGCGACGCGGATCAGCCGATGCTGAACTCGGCCAACCCGGATAATTCGGGCCGTTCTCCAGCGATGCCTCGCGTGTCGGTGGTCATCCCAACGCTGAATGAAGCAGAAAACCTGCGCATCTTGCTGCCGCTCGTGCCGGATTGGATCCACGAGATCATCGTCGTCGATGGTCATTCCATCGACGGTACCGTTGACGTGGCACGCGGCCACTCAAACCGAGTGATGATCGTCATTGCGACGCAGCGTGGCAAAGGAGCGGCACTGCGATCCGGCTTCGCCGCCGCGTCAGGCGACGTCATCGTTGCTCTCGACGCCGACTGCTCGATCGTTTCTGCTCAACCCGGGTAGGGAGTGGCCTGCCCGCGTAGGGTTTGCTGGATAGCCTGGTAGGCGCCCATGCCACGGCGTGCGGCGGTGCCGATGACGGAGCGCACGCCGGCGAACAGGTCAGCGCCCCACTTGGAG
>JANXVC010000436.1 GCA_025351925.1 Rhodospirillales bacterium
GGAATTGCGGATCAACATTACCGAAACAAAAAGCTGGTTATCCAGCTATATCAATGTGTTGCTTTACTGCGTGAAGTGCAAGCCATTGATTTGACACGCTTTCCAGATCGGCACTTTTGGCATCGTGGTTACGACAAGGCCGGTACGTCGCCCATGAATAGAGATCCAACGCCAAGGGGGATTTCTTCAGGGCTTTGACCGCTCGCATGTCGATCGGAACGGACCGGTCCACCACCTGCTGAAAGAACGGCTCCGACAGCCTCACAGTGGATTGCCATAGAGCCGCCTGAGACAGACGCTGCGGGTCCCACCACAGGGTGTAATCGTCAGCCACCACGACATTGCGCCCGCGCCGGCCCTTTGGGCCTTCTGCGGCACCCAGCTCAACGGTGGCGGAAATCATCGAACTGAACAGCCGGAGCATTTGATCTTTGAGCCGGGGCACGGTTCCCCATCGACCGCCAGTCGCAAGCAACCCCAACTCCGCCATGAAGGCGGACAGCGAGGGGCCAAGCACCAGCTCCCGCGACTTGGTACGCACCGCCTCCGTGGTCAGCCAAGTAAGTAGCAGCCGGGGATAGCTCCCATACGGAAGTCCAATCTCTGAGGGGGCCAGGATGCTGACGGTAAGATGCCCATTGGAGCGGGTAAATTCATTTCCCTCCTGGGCGCTGTGCGGGAGCGTGGCTTGCACCAGCACGCAGGCCATGAAGCCAAGGGCATCTGCTTCTCTGGCGCTCTCGGCCTCGATGGCCTGCGCGCCCTCAAGAAGCCGATCGACACTGCGACGGTGAGGAACGATAGCGCCGCTCCGGTCGGCAGCTTCGGTCACACGCCGCCCTCTACAACACGGTAAATGGCGAGATTAATCAACGCCGCCCGGCTCTGGCCCATCCTCTCGGCCATCTCATCGACCTTCGCCAACAAGTCGGGGGCAATGGTCAACGTGATCTGCTGCTTCGTGCCTTTCCGCACCCCTACTGGCTTCGCATCGGGCGCGCCGGATATGAAGCTCTCGGTAGTCTTGGGTTTCACTGCTCTGGTAATCGCCATTTTCATATCATCCTGATACGGTTTGAATGGTGATTCACTTTGTAAAAACCATCTTCATGAGGGTTGCCAGCTCATCGCAGGCTTTGCTGTCCCGAGGGTGGTACTCCTCGACCGACAAGCCCTGTCCAACGGCATTGGCAAACGCTTTCCTTCGTCGGATTGGAGCGTCTAAGTGCGTGAGCTGGGGATGATCAGCCAGGGCAGCCGCCGCGTCTGCGTTGTCGGCGGAGGCGGTCCCCGGATCGGCACAATTCAGGATCGCATAAGCCTCCAAGCCATCCCGAAGTGATCTCGCTTCCTCGACAAGAGAGGCGATATCCGTAAGCGCCCATACGTCCACCGAGCGGGGCTGAAACGGAACCAGCAGAACGTCAGACAGGACCAAGGCCGCCCGGAGGGCTGTCGAATCCCGGCCGCCTGCATCTATGATTATATCGTCGAACTTACGTCCCTGCTGCTGGATCTGAGCACGGAGAACGGGGCCATCAGGATACTGTGAACAAGCCAGACCGGGCTTCCGCTCCGCTTCGGCTCGAATAGCAACGGCGGTTTGAGAGGTGCCCTGCCGATCGCCATCGATAAGCCAAACGTCACGGCCGGCTAGCGTGCGAGCAAGGGCGATCTGCACCGCAAGGGTCGTCTTACCTACACCTCCCTTGGTGTTCCCGATCGTTACTATCACCTTACACGCTCTTTCATATTAACCTGATTGTATCCTGAGTGTGTGAACACATCGGGTCAATGTGATTCGACGATGCTACCCTGATTCTCTCTTTTTAGCAGTCGTTGCACCTGAGCTGGCGACCAGTCCGGCTTGCCCGCCGGGGTGAGCACCCCGTGCGCGTGCAGCTCCGCCGCAATAGCGCGAAGGCTGCTCGCGCCTTTCGCCTGTACCTGGCGCACGACGGCCAGCACGTCCGCTGCGCGCGCCGCCACTTGGCGGCTGCGCGCCTGGCGTGCCGCTGCCGCCATCTCTGCGGTCGCCGGGGTAGGAGAGGGGTTGCCGAGGCGGACACCGCGCACCTTCGCCACTGCCAGGGCTGCGCGCGTCCGCTGGCTGATCAGCCCGGCTTCCAGCTCGGCAACCGCCGCCATCTGCGTGACCAGGAACTTGCCGACCGGCCCGGCCGGCACCGTGGGCAGGTCGCAGAACACGACGCCGGCCTCGCCGCTGCCCTCCACCACGGACAGCAGGAAGCGCGCGTTGCGCGCCAGCCGGTCCAGCTTGGCGATGACCAGCACGGCCCGCCGGGTGCGGCAGGAAGCAAGGCTGCCGCGAGCTGCGGCCGATCGGCGCGCTTGCCGCTCTCCACCTCCTGGAACTCCGCCACCACCTCGCCGCCGGCCTGGGCGACGTAGGCGACGACGGCCTGGCGCTGCGCCTCAAGGCCCAGCCCAGACCGGCCCTGGCCCTCGGTGCTGACGCGGAGATAGGCGACGAACCGCCCTGGCTCCCGCCCGGTCATGGGAATGTCTCTGCAACCGACGTGTCGGAGCGGCTACTCATCCCACGGGTTGACGATTGCCACGCCCACGCCCTCGAAGTCGGCCACGTTGCGGGTGACCACGCTCGCGCTGCGCACGCGCGCGATGGCGGCCAGCATGAGATCGATGGTCCCGCTCGGCCGCCCGGCCTTCCGGCGCGCCGCGAACGCCTCGGCATAGGCAGCCGCCGCTTCGGTGTCGAACGGCAGGATGCGACCGGCAAAATCGTCGGCGAACATGGCGCGCGCGGCCTCCTCCAGGTCGGCGCGGCGGCGGCCGCTCGGCAGGATGGCAAGGCCAGAAAGGATTTCCGCTTGGCACACGGCGGCCGTGAACAACTCATCGGACGGCTGGCGGACAATCCAGTCCGCGATTTTGCGCTCCGGCTCCGGACGCATGATCTCGGAAAGCATGTTGGTGTCGAGCATCAGCATCAGTCGAACCGGGGCGGCTCGCGGACCGGCTCGCGCGGGGGCAGTTCGAGATCGACCCCGCCCAGCGGCGCGAAGCGGGCGCGAACCCGGTCGTAGAGGTGTCGCACAGGCGGCGCTTCCTGCGGCGCGAGCACGGTTTGCAGGATACGGCGCGCCTCCGCCTCCATTGACTGGCCATGCTGCGCAGCCCGAACGCGCAGCCGCTCCTTGAGGGCCGGGTCAAGGTTACGAATGGTGATCGAGGCTGGGGCGGAGTGTCTGCTGGCTTGCATAACCGAGCTGTAATCAGTGATTGCGTTGATGTCAATTTAGAGCGTTACATTCTGTCAAATGGTCCGTTTGACGAAGTGATACACCATATCCTCCCATCATTTGGGCCTACCCTTTGTGTGCTGAAAGCGAGACGATTAGGTTGCCCGAATCGATGAGCACATTTTGTTTCATATTCAACCCACTGATGATGAGCTGGCTAACGAGCTCGTCAGGCAACTAGACGATCTGCGCTGGGACAGCTTCCGCGCGGCGGTGGCCTGGGCACGCGAGACCGGGGTGACCCTGCTGCGCGACGCATTGGAACTGAACCGCCCCGGGTTTCCCGGAGGCTCCAACCTGTGAGAGGACGGAGCCATGACACAGAAGACAGCAAAGCAGTTTTCGCCCGAGTTGCGCGAGCGCGCGGTGCGGATGGTGCAGGACCGGGAGCGCGAGGGTGGAACG
>JANXVC010000438.1 GCA_025351925.1 Rhodospirillales bacterium
TCCGCGCCGCTTTCGACCAGGGCGGCGAGCTGTCTGCCGTGGTCGAGCTGCGGCGGCGGTTCCCGGGCATCACCGACAACGCCCATGCGCGGACGTGCGTCCGAAGCATCGCCGGTTGGACGCCATTGCCTCCGGCCCTAAGCACGGTGACGCGGCTCCGTCCCGGCAAGCGCAAGGAGCGCAACTCGCCGTAGGATAGGTTCGACATCGATGGCGGCCAGCGTCCGCGCGTTTGCCGAGCGGTCGCTTTCCTCGCCTCTCGCTTTGCATACGATAATAAGGAGCGTTTTTTGCTTAGCGGCGCGACGCGCAGACTTTGCCAGGAACGCGCTGTACCTGGGCCGCGCCGGTGAGCAAAAAACGGATTGGACTAAACCGCGCGCCACAGCTCGCTATGGGGATTGTATGGCATAGCCCATCGATCGGAACCACTGCGAGCTGGTTCAACGGGCTCGTGGCGATGCGGGATCGGATAGCACGGGGCGGTGTTTGGATACTTTGACGTCCGACCGATCAGGTGCGTGACGCTGTTTTCGAGGCCAGCGAACCTGGTAGCAACAAAGAACGCCGTGCGTGGCGCAAGCGGGTGACCGCCATGGCCGGCGTTGCCTTGCAGGACAGCGCGGATTGGTCGCGACCGAGGATGGGTCATGAGCTGTCGCACCACATGGGCGGCCGTGGCGGCGGGCAGGGCCGCAGCGTGCCGTGCGGCAGCATCTGGCCGCCGCATCCGGGGCAGACCTCGATGTCTTGGCCGGTGAGGTCGCGGAGGCGATCCTGCCAGCGGCGCGGCGGTTCCGGACCCGGAGGCGATGGCGATGGCGGCACGGCCAGCAAATCGCGGCAAATCGCCAGCTTGGCGGTGCGATGGCGGTTGGCGAGAAAGCCGATGTGGCGGATGCGGTGGAAGCCGTCGGGCACGGTGTGCTGCAGGAAGCGGCAGATGAACTCGTCGGCAGGGAGCGTCATGACCTTGGTTTTGCTGTCCTGCCGGTAGTCCTTCCAGGTGAAGCTGACCTGGCCGTCGTCGAGCCCGACCAGGCGACTGTTGGCGAGGGCGACGCGGTGCGTGTAGCGGCCGAGATAGCCGAGCACCTGCTCGGGCCCGGCGAACGGCGGCTTGGAGTAGACCACCCAGTCGATCTGGGCGGCCGCGTCGAGCCGGGCGGCGAAGGCGGCGGGGTCGGCCAAGCCGGCGAGCGCGCCGGAACAGCGGAGCTCACCGTCGGCGAAGGCGGCGCGCAGCTGATCCAGGAACAGGTCGCGGAACTGGCGGGACAGCACGCGCACCGGCAGGAAGAAGCCCGGCCTGCAGGCGATCCAGCGGGTGCCATCGGGCGAGATCCCGCCGCCTGGGGTAGGTTGAGGATACGGACGAGAATAGCTCACAAGAAGATCTAGCCAAAAAGAACCGAGCAAAAACAACGATCCGGTATTTGGAGCCATTGACCAAAGAGGCTTGGCGACAGCTCCGCTGCCAGCAGGTTCACCATGCTGTCCACAAATGGCTCCGCCGATTGCTCGTAGAGAACAGCATCCTTTCAATGGGATACGGGCAAGGTTTTGCTGTCCAAGAAGGGTAACTTTTACGGACACCATCGAGCTGGGATGCCACTTCGGCTTGTGAGTGATTCTCGTCCGTATCCTCAACCAACCCCATCTGGTCCAGCATCGGCTCAAGCTGCTGCTTGTCGTTCGGCGCCTGCACCACGTCGGCAACCACCACCAGCAAGCTGCCTGCGGCCACCACCGCTTGCGCGTTGTAGCACTGCTCGAACCCACCGCCCGGCACCGGCATGATGCGCGATTGCTCGTCGGTCAGATTGACCTGATCGGTGGGCAGCGGTCCCTCGACCGGCGGCGCGGGCGGCCGTCCGCGTGGTTTCTTGCCGGTCGCCGCACTCTTCGCCTCGCGCGTCGCCAGCTTGGCTTCGTACTCCGCCCGCTCGCGCGCGTGCCGCTCTGCCGCCCGCGCCTCAATGGTGGACTTTGCGGTGGCAATCGCCGCCAGACGCTTCTCCCGCCGCGCCAGTTCCTCGGGGATCGACATCCCGTCCGGCACGTCCGCCTGATCGGCTGCCTCGGCTTTTGCCATCAGGTCGGCCACCTCGGCCTGCAGCTGGGCCTCGATCTTGCCCGCATGCTCATACGACAGCGCGCTGTGACGGCTGGCGTTGGCATGGATCTTGGTCCCATCCAGCGCCACCGTGCCCAGCTTCAGCACGCCTATCTCGCGTGCCACGCCCAACACCTGGACGAACAGCGTCCCGATCTGCTGGAGAAAACGCCGCCGGAACGCGGCAATCGTGTCGTGATCGGGATGCTCGTTAGCCGCAATGAAGCGGAATGCCACGGAGTCGTAGGTCGCCCGCTCCAGCTTGCGGCTGGAAAACACGCCGGTGGCATAGCCATAGATGATGATGCCCAGCAGCAGTTGCGGATGGTAGGACGCCTCCCCCGATCCACGATAGCTGCCGGTCATCGCCCGCAAGTCCAGCCCCGCAATCACTTCCACGACGAACCGGGCCAGGTGCCGCTCCGGCAGCCACTCGTCCACCGAGGGCGGCATCAGAAAGCCCGTATCGCGGTCGATCAGGCGGAAGTTGCTCATGCGGAAGGTGTCCGGGTGAAAAGGCAGGTGAATCGATCCACCAGTCCTACAGCGTGCATCCGCGTCGCGTTAAGTCCGACAGGCTGCTAGGTTGATATGTGCCTGACCCAATACGTCGCCGACCGACGCCGACGCCGCGGAAACCGCGGCGGGTTTGTCGAGTCCGACGACGTTCGACTCTGGTCGGTGACGGGAAAGCCCATCACCTAAGCAGAGTCTTCTTCGAGGACAGGCCTTAGCCCCCACGACATACGTTGCGGGGGCTTTTTGCATTTGGAGCAACAAACAATGGACGCCAGCAGCAGCCACGCCGAAACCGCAGTTCCCGTGCAGAAGCAGCTTAAAGCTTACAACGCCCGCGACATTGACGCCTTCATGCAGTGGTGGGCTGACGATTGCCAGTACTACGAATTCCCTTCCCGCTTGCTCGCCAGCGGCGCGGCAGAGATCCGTGAACTGGCATCAACAAGGATGCCAAAGGTCAACTTTCTCTGACAGGAAAAGTCCCATACAGGCAACTTCGAGCAACACGTATGTAGCGGCACGCTGTAGTTTAACTCAAACAGCGCCGTGACTACAAGATCGTGAACGTTTATTAATTCTTACTTTGGCCGGAAGTTATCTTACATCAAATTTTAAACTTACGCGATTATGCTGCGTAGTTATGCATCCAGATGCCGAATTTCAAATGATCTGTCCAAGAATTGTTAAATGTGACGAGAGAAATTTACGTTTCGTAATGATCATTTAATTATGGATTTGTTTACGAAAATGGCATCACATAGCAACTTTGATCACGATCTTGAAATTGTCCAGCTAATTTATTGCAGTCACGTTCGTGATGTGAAAGACAGCAGGATAATAGACCAGGATATCAACAACATCATTCTCCAAAGTAGGATGTCTAATCCCCTATATGATATTACCAGTGGAATGTTGAGCAATAAAACATTTTATGCTCATGTTATAGAAGGGCCACCTAGATTTGTAAAACAACTCTATTCAAATATAGTGTATGATATAAGACATTTTAATGTTATAGTATTACAATACAGTGTAGTCAACGTTCGGCTATTTTACCTGTGGCCAATGGTCTACGTTGCGGTCGATGAACTGCCATACGTCGATAATCTGGGCATCCAAAGCACACCTGCCGAGCTGCGGAGAGCTCGCATTTCTATTCTCAAAGCCTTCCGGCCCATTTTTCTTCAATGATGCCTGAACCAAGATGTCTGTTTGCCGAGAGGTCATTCGCTGTCGAGGCGCGAAGCCCATCCACAGGAGCCGACCGACTATGATCCTCGGTAGACCGCAACCCCGGTCGTGCGGAACCTAAGAGCCTGGCTGCAGCAACTTTGCCCGGCACAGAGCTGTCATGTGGGGCGACATGGTGATCGGGCCATGATAGCGCCCACGGCTAAGATCACGCGCGCTAAGCACCACGTAGCCGTCCTGCCATTCACCTCTGTCAATCGGCTCGGGCCAGTCCTCGCCACGCCAAAGTAGGGGCCGTAAGCCATCCCCATCCTCGATCCAGTGCCAGCCGCTTTTCTCTGACGCGTCGGGGCAGCCATCCCAACCTTGGAGATCATGCATGTTGGTCCTCTCACACGCGCAACGCCATATCAGCTAGAAGTTGGATTGCGCTCGCATCATATGGGCTCATCTGACAATTAACCTGAGATGGCTGGTCATTGCACGAGGCCTGACTCGTTTTTGAGGCACTCGTTTCGATAAGCTGTAGCACGCCTCGCAAGCAGAGCAAAACAAATCACGCTATCGATGACGTATTCTTCATCATCTCATAACGTTTGAAGCATGGCAGTGGCGGAGGACGTCTCCCAGACATGCTCGAAAGGATTGAGTGAATTGCCAGCATGTCAGGCAGGCTGCTTGAGGCACTACGGAAGCAAGATCTGCCAGACTGTTTCATTGCCGGGCTCATGGATCAGCTCGCATCCCAGGGCCATTCAGTTCTAATTACTGGGCGCCAAGGGCGAGCAGCTGATCGAAGCTGATGGCGTTGGCGTAGAGCGCCAGGCTGATGTTCTGGACGCCGTTGGCGCGGAGGACGTTGAGGGCGACCGAACGAATGCGGGCC
>JANXVC010000439.1 GCA_025351925.1 Rhodospirillales bacterium
CGTTCCACCCTCGCGCTCCCGGTCCTGCACCATCCGCACCGCGCGCTCGCGCAACTCGGGCGAAAACTGCTTTGCTGTCTTCTGTGTCATGGCTCCGTCCTCTCACAGGTTGGAGCCTCCGGGAAACCCGGGGCGGTTCACCACCATGCATTCTCACAATTAAGTGCAGCGTGACAGCGGCGCTCCGGGCCGGGCGGGTGATGTTCGACGGCCCGCCATCCCAGCTCACCCCTGCGTTGCTCGCCGTGACCTGCCGGACGAGCAGAAGGCCAAGCAGCGCGCCTTTTTCCTGACCTATGGCACCGACCGGCCCGGCGCCGACGTGGCCCACGAGCGCAAGGTGCTCGCTGACCTCGGCAACTGGGGCGGCTTCATCCCGAGCAGCAACGCGCAGCTGCTGCCGGTGCGGCAGGTGGCGGCGTTCAAGGAGGGGCTGGCCACAGAGAACAACTGGCGTGGTCGTACCAAGGCGCCGGGATCAAGCCGGTCGATCTGGTGCGGGACAGCGGCAACATCCTGACATTGTTGAAGGAATTCTTCCCGCCCGACTTCAGCCAGTGGCGCTCCTACGTCGAGGAGATGCTGCTGACGGTGCAGATCGCCATCTGGGGCACCGGGCTCGCGATCCTCTGCGCCATCCCGTGCGGCGGCTCATGGACCTGTTCCGCAGCATCAACGAGCTGGTGTTCGCCATGCTGTTCGTGGTTGCCGTCGGCCTCGGCCAGGCGCTGTGGGAGATTATTCGGTCGTTCCAGTTCCAGCCGACCTGCGCGATCATGCTGGTGATCGTCGTCACCGTGACCCTGATCGACGCGGCATCCCAGCAGCTGCGCCAGGCGTTTATCTGAGCCGGAGCCTGCGGTTACTCCGCGACAGCCTCGACCGGCGTCAAGGCCAGGATCGCCTGCAGCGCCTCGGCTAGATCCTGAACCTGATACGGCTTACGCAGCAGCGGCACGTCCAGCGGCACGGCGGCAGCGCCCGCCCCGGTGTAGCCGGTGGTCAGCAGCACCGGCAGGCCCGGACGGCGCCGACAGGCCTCGCGCGCCAGGGTCAGGCCGTCCATGCCGCCCGGCATCAGCACGTCGGTGAACAGCAAATCCACCGCCCGGCCGTCCGCCAATGCGCCAAGAGCCGCCGCGGCGGTGCTCACCCGCGTCGGCGTGTGGCCCAACTGCGCCAGCATGTCCACGACCAGCGCCGCCACGTCGTCGTCGTCCTCGCACACCAGCACGGCGGCTCCCAGCACGGCTGGCGGGGCGACGGCCTCGGGCATCGGGGCGGGCGTGGCGACGGCCGCTTTCGACACCGGCAGCAAGAGTGCAACCGTGGTGCCCTGGCCGAGCCGACTGTTCAGCCGGACGCCGCCGCCGCTCTGCCGGGCAAAGCCGTAAACCTGGGCAAGACCGAGGCCAGTACCCTCGCCCACGCCCTTGGTGGTGAAAAACGGCTCGAACACCCGGGCCTGTATCGCCTCCGACATGCCGGCGCCGGTGTCGGCAATGGACAGGCGAACGAAGCGGCCATCCAGCCCATCCGGATCGGCCCGGCCGTTCAGCGCCACGCTATCGGCGGCGATGGTCAGCGTCCCGCCGCCCGGCATGGCATCCCGCGCGTTCACCGCGAGGTTCAGCACCGCCAGTTCGAGCTCATCCGGATCGGCCTCGACCGGCGGCAGACCCGGCGGCACCCGCAGTTCGGTGCGGATGTCACCACGCAGCGTGCGGATCAGCAGCTCACCCCCCCCGTCCGCGAGCCAAGCGCCGAGGTCGATCGCCTCGGGCCGCAGCGACTGCCGCCGCGCGACGGTCAGCAGCCGCTTGGTCAGCTCCCCGCCACGCTGCGCCGCCCGCCGCACGCTCTCGAGCAGCTGGGCACGTCGGGCCGGCTCCTGCACGCGCTCCACCAGGGTCAGGCCGCTCAGCACGACCTGCAGCAAGTTGTTGAAATCATGCGCAACGCCACCGGTAAGCTGACCCACCGCCTCCATCTTCTGCGCCTGGCGCAAGCGGAGCTCCATCGCATTGCGGGCGGTCACGTCGCGGAACACCGCCAGCAGGCGGTCGATGCGCCCAGCAGCGTTGCGCAACGGCGTCAGCGTCGTCTCGAACGTGCCGGTCAGCTTTGGGAAGTGGAGTTCCGCGGTGAAGGTCAGCCCGCCAGCGTCATCGGCGCACTGCCGGAACTGCGCGTTGATGGTATCGGCGTCAGGCTCCGGCATGAACGTGCAGGCGGGCCGGCCGTAGATGGCGGCGGTCGCCAGCCCGGCGATGCGCCCGGCGGCCGGGTTCGCCGCCTCGAACAGGAATGCGCCGTCTTGGGCGACCCGCACGACGAACATGCATTCGGGGAAGCCCTCGAACACCGCGCGGGCCTGCGCCTCGCTGGCGGCCAGTGCCTCGGTCCGTTCCCGCACCCGCGCCTCAAGCGTCGCATTCAGGTCGCGCACCGCAAGCTGCCGGTTGCGGGCGCGCAATGCCGTGCGGGCGGCGCTGGCCAGGCTCTCGGCATTGAGCGGGCGTTCCAGCAGCATGGCGTTGCCCAACCGCTCAAGTGTGGCGACCTGGTTCGGCGCGCGAGGGCCGGGCTGCTTGGTCGCTAATACCAGGAACGGCAAGTCGGACCAGGTCGGCTGGGCGGCCACGGCGTCCAGCAACAATCCAAGGTCGGGACCGCCCAATGCCTCCTCGGTCACCACCACCGCGCCGCAGTCCTCAACGCCGGCAACCAGCGCCGCAAGGTCACCATGCGACGTTGCGGCGACGCCGACGCGGGCCAGAACCTGGGATATCACCTCCGCGTCCCGTCCGCGCGGCGCCAGGATCAGCACGGGCAGCGCAGCCATGTCAGGCGGACGGGTTGCCTGGATAGGCGAGCGCCCCGGGCTGGCCGGTCCATACCGGGATGCCGCCGAGCACGCCTTGGAAGCCCTTGAGCGGCGCGCCAACCTCAACGCCGGCTGGGCTGATGGTAAACTCGCGGATCGTGCGCTCGTGGTTCGCGGTGCGGGTCTTCACGACGGAGACCGCTTTGCGCACCTCGCCATCGGCCTCGAAATAGCGCAGCAGCACGATGGCGTCGGCGAGATAGCTGAGGTCCACGTCCGCCGCCACCGGACCGAGCATGCCGTGCTGACCGAGCACCATGAGCGTGATGACCCCCTGCTGGTTGAGGTAGGTCAGCAGCTCATGCATCTGCAAATGCAGGTATTTCTCGCCAGGCATGCTCTGCAGGTAGGCGTTGAGGCTGTCGATCACGACGAAATGCACCTGGTCCTGCTCAATCGCCCGGCGGACGTGATGGGTGAACTCGCCAGGGGACATCTCGGCGGGGTCGATCTGGCGGATCCAGAGCTTGCCGGCGTCGGTGTAGGGGCGCAGGTCCATGCCGAGCGCGGCCGAGCGGGCCAGCAGCGTCGGCAGCCCCTCGTCGAACACGAAATAGGCGGCGTGCTCGCCGCGGCGCAGCGCCGCCATCATGGCGCAGGTCACGGTGGTCGTCTTTCCAGCGCCGGATGGGCCGATCAGCAGCGTGTTGGTTCCGGGGTTCAGGCCGCCGCCGAGCAGCTTGTCCAGCTCGGCGTTGCCGGTGGTAACCGGGGCGTGGTCGAATGCGCTGTGGTGCTCGTGCGCGACGAGGCGGGGATAGACGGCGAGGCCGCCCGGCTCGATGGTGAAGTCGTGGAAGCCGCCGCGGAACTGACTGCCGCGCAGCTTGACGACACGCAGCCGACGCCGCTCCGCGCCGAAGTCGAGCGCGATCTGTTCGAGCGTTATGACGCCATGGGCGATGCTGTGCAGCTTTAGATCACCGCAGGACGAGGTTGGCTCGCCCGATCGGTCATCCAGCAGCAGAACGGTGCATTTCTGCTGCGCGAAGAAGTATTTCAGCGCGAGCACCTGGCGGCGGTAGCGTTGCGGGTTCTCCGCCAGCAGCCGGATTTCGCTCAGGCTGTCGAACACGACGCGGGCCGGATTGACGGCGCGCACCCGGGCCATCACGGCACGGGCGGTTTCGCCGAGTTCCAGCTCCGCCGGGTGCAATACGGTCTGCTCGGCCTCGCGGTCCAATCCGGCCTCGGTGACCACCTCATAAATGTCGATGCCATCCATGCTCCAGCCATGGCTGGCCGCAACTGAACGCAACTCAGCTTCGGATTCTGAAAGGGTGATATAGAGCGTTGATTCGCCTTGGCGGACGCCCTCCAGCAGAAAGCCGAGTGCGAGGGTGGTCTTGCCGGTGCCGGGCGTGCCCTCAATGAGATAGACGCGCTCAGACTCGACTCCGCCGCATAGAATGGCGTCAAGGCCGGCGGTGCCAGTTGACAGTTTGGGCCGGGGTGGCGAAGGGACGGGAAGGGTCATGGCGAACTGCAATGGATGAAGAGGCTTACAAGTTCAATACCCCTTATTGATAGCGCCTGTATTCATCGCGGGTAGATCGATCGTGGGCCGACGGAAGGGCCGCGACGCCAGCGGCGATAGGTGTAGGCGCCCCATGCGACTGCGGCGGCGATGACCACCACCGGCAGCAGGAGCGCTGCGACCCACAGCGCCAAGGCGGCCACCGCGGCAGCACCGGCCAGGACGGCGACAATCGTCGCGCCGAGCAGCAGCTTAAACGAGAGCGGGGCGCGCATGCCGGATGGCTTGGTGCGGAAGGTGCCGTCCGGAGCCATGTCGATAACAGGCGGGATACGGTTCATGGCAATGACGTGGCCTTGAGGTTTGCTGGTTCAAGTATCCGGGTCGGGCCCGGCCAAGTATCTTGTCAATGGGCGGCGCCGAGATAGGCCGCGCGCACGGCGGGGTCGTTTTTCAGCGTGGCGGCCGGGCCAGAGGCGGAGAGGCGGCCGTTCTCCATGACGTAGCCGAAATCCGCGACGTCGAGCGCCGCGGCGGCGAACTGCTCGACCAGCAGCATGGTGATGCGGGCGCCCTTAAGCCGGGCGATGGTGGCGAACACCTCGCCGACCAGGCGGGGCGACAGGCCCATGCTCGGCTCGTCCAGCAGCAGCACGTCCGGGTTGAGCATCAGGGCGCGCGCCATGGCGAGCATCTGCTGCTCGCCGCCCGAGAGCGTGCCGGCGAGCTGCTGCCGGCGTTCCGACAGTCGGGGGAACAGCGCGAACATGCGGTCGAGGTCGGCCGACACGTCGCCGCGGGCGCGGCTGCCGGTCAGGCGCGGGAAGGCGCCCATCACCAGGTTGTCGGCGACCGAGAGGGTGGCGAACACCCGGCGGCCCTCGGGCGAGTGCGCCAGGCCGCGCCGGGTGATGGCGTAGGACGGCAGGCCGGCGATGTCCTTGCCGGCCAGCATGATGCGCCCGCTTTCCGGCCGGATCATGCCGGACAATGCGCGGAGGGTCGTGGTCTTGCCGGCGCCGTTTGAGCCGATGAGGGTAACAAGCTGGCCGGCTTCGACCTGCATGGAGAGGCCGTGCAGCACCTGGACCTTGCCGTAGCCGGCGACGAGGTTCTCGACCTGGAGCATCTTAGATAACCGGCAAAAGCTGGGCGGCTTCAGCGACGGTGCCGCCAAGGTAGGCGGCGATGACGCGCTCATCGGCTTGCACCTTGGCGGGCGGGCCCTCGGCGATCTTCTGGCCGAAATCGAGCACCGTCACGGTGTCGCACAGACTCATGACGACGTCCATATGGTGCTCGATAAGGATGAGCGTGACGCCGTGGGCGCGGATTTTGCGGATGATCTCAATGAGTTCCTTGATGTCTGGCGCGGTGAGGCCGGCGGCTGGCTCGTCGAGCAGCAGCAGCTTGGGATCGAGCGCCAGCGCGCGGCTGATCTCCAGCAGGCGCTGCTTGCCGTAGGGCAGGTTGCGCGCCTCCTCGTTGGCGAGCGCGTCTAGGCCGACGAAGCGCAGCAGGCTGGCGGCGCGGATTTTGGCGGCGGCGTCCTCGCGCCGGGAGCGCGGGCTGGCGATGGCGACCTCGGCCAACGAGCCCTGGTAGCTGTGGTGCAGGCCGACCATGACGTTCTCGATGCAGGTCAGCTCGCCGAACAGCTGGACGTTCTGGAAGGTGCGGGCGATACCAGCGGCGGCGATGTCGGGGGATTTCCGGCCGGCGATGCTGCGCCCCTCCAGCTTGATGTCGCCGCCGGTGGGCACGTAGATGCCGGTCAGCACGTTCATCATGGTGCTCTTGCCGGAGCCGTTGGGGCCGATCAGGCCGTGGATGGTGCCGGGCATGACGGCGAGATCGACGCGATCCAGCGCCTTGAGGCCGCCGAACTGCATGACGACCTGCTGCACTTCTAAAAGTGGGCGGCCAGCCGCGCTCTCGGGCACGGCCGCGGACCAGACGTGCGCGTCGTCGCCGTGCGCGTCGATGACGGCGTGGGCGCGCACCAGGCCGGGGCGCAGCCGGGAGAGCGCGGTGCGGACGAAGCCGTAGATGCCGTCCGGCAGGTAGTACACGACGAACAGGATCATCGCGCCGAAGATGGCGAGCTTGTAGTCGGTGATTTTGTCGAGCAGCAGCGAGAACGCGAAGAACGCGACGCAGAGCGCCACGGGCACGACGACCTGCGCCCGGTTCTCCGGATTGGCGCGGAAGCTGGCGAACCCGGCGATGAGTGCCACGGCGGCGATCACCCCGGCGATGACGCGAAACAGCTCGATGTCGGCCAGCAGGTTCGGCAGCACGACAATGACGACGGCGCCAAGCATGGGGCCAATGCGCGACTTGCGGCCGCCCAGGGTCACCGCGAGCAGGAACTGGATCGCGAGTTCCACGCCGAAGTTGTTGGGTGCGATGTATTGCTCGGAGTAGGCGAACAATACGCCCGCCAGCCCGGCCATCCCGGCGCTCACGCCGAACGCGATCACCTTGTGCTTATAGACGCTGACGCCCATGCAGTCGGACGCGATCGGCGCGTCGCGCAACGCCTCGAAGGCGCGGCCGTAGCGGCTGGCGATCAGCCGGTTCACCACGACGAGGCTCAGCAGCAGGCAGGCGGCGACGACGAAGTAGAACTCGAACTCGCGCAGGCGCGCCGCGGACATGTCGAAGAACGGGATAGTGTCGGCGTAGTCGCGTAGGTCGATGAACAGCGGCTTGCGCAGCGTGATGCCAAGCGGGCCGTTGGTCAGGAAGTCCATCTCGTTGATCAGCGTATAGACGATGGTGCCGAAGGCGAGCGTGACCATGGCGAGGTAGGGGCCGGTGACCTGCAGCGCCGGCAGCGCGAGCAGCAGGCCGAACACCGCCGCGACCGCGATGCCGACCGGAAGTGCGGGGATCATGCCGATGCCGAGCTTCTCGGCGAGAATGCCGGCGGTGTAGGCGCCGATGCCCAGCAGCGCCGCGTGGCCGAGCGAGACCTCGCCGGTATAGCCGAACACGATGTCGAGCCCGAGCAGCAGAATGGAGAAGATCGCAATCACCACCAGCAGATGCAGGTAGTATGGGTTGGTGACCAAGAACGGCAGCCCCAGGAGGGCAATGACCAGCAGTCCGTTGCGGAGCATTACGGCCATGCGGTCAGACCTTCTTGATCGCTGTCTTGCCGAACAGGCCCGAGGGCTTGAACGACAGCACCAGCAGCAGCAGCACCAGGCCGGGCACATCTTTGTAGCCGGTCGACACGTAGTAGCCGGTGAGGTTCTCCGTGATGCCCAGGATCAGCCCGCCGACCACCACGCCGAGCCCGCTGTTCAGCCCGCCGATGATCGCCACCGCGAACGCCTTGAGGCCGAGCGCCGAGCCCATCGTGGCGCCGGTCAGCGTCACCGGGGCGACCAGCACGCCGGCGAGGGCCGCCACCATGCTGCTGAGCGCATAGCTGAAGGTGATGACCAGCCCGGTGTTGATGCCCATCAGCCCGGCGGCGTCGCGGTCGTTCGCCGTCGCCACCACCGCCTTGCCGAACACGCTGCGCCGGTTGAACAGCTCGACCGCCAGCATCATCGCCAGCGCGCCGATCACGATGGCGATCTCCATCGGCAGCACGCGGACGCCCATGAACTCGATCG
>JANXVC010000443.1 GCA_025351925.1 Rhodospirillales bacterium
CGTTCCACCCTCGCGCTCCCGGTCCTGCACCATCCGCACCGCGCGCTCGCGCAACTCGGGCGAAAACTGCTTTGCTGTCTTCTGTGTCATGGCTCCGTCCTCTCACAGGTTGGAGCCTCCGGGAAACCCGGGGCGGTTCAAGTTTGGCGGAGCATGCGGCCTCAGCGGAACGTAGAGCGAAAGGACGGCGGCATCGATGGTTTCCTTGCTACAGCAGCGCCACCAACGCGCCGAGTAGGCAGATGTATAGGCCGGTTTCCGCCAGTGGCGGGTTCCAGACCCAGCGGAGCCAGCCGAAACGGATCAGCAGCCAGCGCAAGGGAAGATAAATCAGCAGGGCCGCCAGCATATATGCGACCAGCGGCGAGAAGAACACGCCGGCTACGTTGGTTTCACGCCACATGCGCCCAATGCTTCCTCACGCCCAGTCCTTCCTCACGCCCTAAACCCCCATCACGCCATATCGACGAAGTGCCCGGCCGTGCTGCCGCAGCAGAACCGCCGAACCATGCAGCCCGGCCGCTGCCTGCAACGCCGAACGCCGAGCGGCAGCCGGGGCGTAGTCGGTCGCGAGCAGTTCGCGTGCTGCCGCGTCTAGCACGTCCGGCTCGGGCGGCGGCATCGGCAAACCAAGGGCGCGCAGCCCTGCATGGGCCCGGCGCAGCGCCAATTCCAGCTCCGTAAACACCGAAAGCCGCTCCAGCACGGCCAGGCGAACCGGCGTGGGCTGGCCGAGCCAGACCTGCGCCTGGGCGAGCCGATCGATGGACAGGCAGCGTGCGGCGCTCAGGTCATAGCCGTCCGGCCGTCCCTGCAGCGCGCGCTGTACTTGCCGGCCGATGGCGCCCGCCACCCGCGCCAGCCGCCGCCGCGGCGAGACCGGCAATATCAGGCGGAAAGCCAGTATCATGAACACGATGGCCAGCACCTGCACCAGCACGTTGTTGAGGAACGCCGAGAGGTCGAAGCTCTCGATGTTGGCGGGTGATAGCAGCAGCAGGAGATACAGCAGCAGGCCCGGCCCGAACCGCGCCGTCGCCGGATGCCGGGCGGCCAGCGCGGCGGCAAAAGCGAACGGCGCCAGGGCCAGCGCGAATGGCACGAAGCCGGAGGCTTGGGGCAGCAGCACGAAGCCGATGATGCCCGCCGCCAGCGCCGGCGCCGGCAGGCTGAGCCCCATGGCAACGCCGGCGGCCGACGGGTTCGGCTGCATCCCAAGCAGGGCGGTGAACGCCGCCTGCTGCACCAGCAGGAGGGTGGCGCCGGGCCATCCGGCATAGACGCAGAACACGCACCCGAGCGCGACCGAGATGATCGTCCGCGCGGCGCTCAGCCCGGCCCCGACCACGTCGTAATGGACCGGCAGGCTGACCCAAGCGGTTGGGCCCTGGCCGTCCTCAAGCGTTCGCAGCCCGTCCCGTGCCAATGCGTGCTGCCGCAGCAGCTCCTGGGAGCGTTCCAGCAGCGCGGCCGCGGTCAGGTCTGTCGGCAGCGTGTCCGGTAGTGGGGTATTCTGGGGGGTGTCCTGGCCGTCGGCGAGCTCCGGCCCGGGCTCGCGAAGCTGTGCGGCGGCGGCGTCCATGCGGCGGCGGGTCGCGGCGTCCGTCGGCAGCCGCAGCCCGGTGGCGATCGCGCGGCTGGCGGACAGCATGCCGAGCAGGCCGGCGATCGCCGCCTGGGCACCCGCATTGCGTGCCCGCCCATCCGGCAATTCGGTCGCGGCGTGGCCCGCGTCGGTGCGCAGGGCGAGGATGCTGGCGCCCTCCTGAGCCGGCAGCGGTTCGTTCGGCAGGTCCTGCCCGGTGAGCGCCGACACCGCAAGCGCCTCGGCGGCAGCGAGCCGTTGCCGCAGCGCCGCAACCAGCTGTTCGTATGCGACCGCGTGCGACAGCAGGGCGTTCACTGCGGCGACGGAGACGACGCCCAGCAGGATCGCTGCCACCCGATTAAGCGTGGCGAGCAGCGCTCCATCCGGTGAGTCGATGCCCGATATAGCGATGATCCCGACCGTGTAGCCGCACAGCACCGCGCCATACGACCGGAAATCCCGCAACAGCGCCGCGACGAAGGTGCAGGCGCCGAGCCACAGGGTGAACGCGCCGAGCAGCATCGTGCGGTCTTGCGGGAACAGCGACACCAGCGCGAAGCCGACGACGCCGCCCAAGATCGTGCCGAGGACGCGGTACAGCGCCTTCGACATCGCCATGCCGGGCGTCGGCTGCGCTACGATCGCCACGCACAGCCCGGCACTCGACGCACTCTCGAGCTGGATGGCGAAGGCAACCAAGTAGGCGAGCAGCAGCGCCAACGTGGTCCGAGCCGCGAACCCCACCGCGTCCGGCATGAATCCCGGCAGGACAAGCCATGGACCGCTGTCGCGTTCGATAGTCTGAGACAAGTTTCAGACCCTATGCTGCTCGCTTTGCACCGCACCGTCAGCGTGTCGGGGAGTTGCAGCCAGTCCGAGATCCGCGCGGGCGAGCCGGCGGCCATCGCTCGACGTCACCGCAAGCGTCGCGACGGGATGACCGGTCGCGGTCTCGACCATGCGCGAGAGCGGCTCACCGGGCATAATCAGCCAACGGTCACCCCATTGCAGCATGGCGACCACGACGGTGACGAGGTCATCGCCCATTTTGGTCAGCACGTATTCCTCACGCCGGGCGCCCGCGGCCACCGGCTGCCGGGCGAGCACGCCGCCGTCCACCAGCTTTTTCAGCCGATCGGTCAGCGCATTGCGCGAGATGCCCAGGCGGCGCTGGAAGTCGTCGTAGCGGGTCACGCCGAGAAAGGCCTCGCGGATAATCAGCAGGCTCCACCACTCGCCGACGAGGTCGAGGGTGCGCGCGATCGGGCAGTTCGCCTGGGAGAAGTCGGTTCGTTGCATCGAACTTATATAGGGGCGGGGGTTGCATCTTTGAACTCTCGGTATCAGTCTCTCTATTGAACTTATGGAGGCGTGATTATGAATATCCGTTTTCTCAGCCTTATCGCGGCAGTGGCCATGTCGGTCAGCGCCGGGGCGATGGCGCAGGCCGTCGCGGACCCGACTCAATCCGCTGCCCCTGCCGTCGCGGCCAGTGCGGTCGGACGTTGGCTCTATGATGCGCAGGGCCACATCCTTGGCAACGTCCGCAGCCTGGACGCCAATGGCCGGACCGCGGTAATTATGGTGGGCACGTATTTCCAGGACGGCAGCCATCTGGCGACCGTCCCAGCCAGCGCACTATCCATAGTCAACAACCGGGTCACGCTGCGGACCGATACGGTCGAGGCGCTCAATACCGTCCGGCAGCGATAATCTTGGTGCGTTAGCCGCCCTCGTCGGGTTCGACCAGTATCCGTGTCGTCGCGCGGTTGCGGTCCATGCCCTGCATAATCGCGTCAACATCACGCTGCACCGCGGTGCGGGGCCGTGATACCGTCTGCGAGGGACGGTAAGGGTCTGATGACACCGCTGGACCGGCGACCAGAACGCACGCATCTCGGTCGCCGGCCTCGCAGTCCTGCTGCAACCGCACTAGGAACCCAGGTCGGGTTTCGGCGCACCCAGCCAATGCTCCGATCAGCACCGCTCCGGCGAGCAATGTTGGCCTCATAGGCCCCGAGCCCCGGCGCATGCCGTCATCGCTGCGCCACCGGGCGGGATAGTGCATCGCTTTGGACACTCGGCAGCGAGTGCAGGATCGAGGCGGCAACCAGGGTTCACCATGGGTCATGGCCCTTATATTAGGGTAAGCCCCCAAGCCTATGAAGGCGTCTGTGGACCGGAGAGGCACTATGGAAGCCGGCGCTCAGAGAGCCGTTGCTCAACCACACTACGCCAGGGCGCGTCGGGCGGCGCCGCTGCGAGCGCCCGGCGATATAGCGATGCACTGGAGTCGCTAACCCCACCCTCGGCTCGGGTGGCGGCTTCCGCCGTACGGGCAGCGAGCATCGCGTCGAACCGAACCTGCAGCGACGCGCGCCATGCGGCAGCGGCAGCGGCGTCATTGCCCCGGCTCTCCTCGATGTTGCCCAACAGCAGGAAGCCCTGGCGCGCCTGCTCGCTGCGCGGGTCCATGGCGGCCAGCCGCTCGCGCAGCTGACCGATCAGCGCGTCCTCCTCGGCCGAGTGCGCCTCCTTGCTCGACGCATCCGGGAGACCCGGCGAGCCGCCGATGACATACAGGCCAAGCGCCAAGACCGGCACCAATACCAGCACGGCAAAGACCGGCGTGCGTGAGCCAGGCCGCGCCACGTCCTCCGCCGCACCGGCGACGTGCAGCAGGCGCCGCTGCACCTCCAGCCTGGCGGTCGCGTGCTCCGCCGGCATAATCCGGCCCTCCGCGAGGTCGCGGTCCAGCTCGGCAAGCTGATCGCGGTGCAGTGCGATGGCTGGGTCGCGCCCGCCCTTCGCCGCGGTACGGCGGCGCAGCACCAAGGCCAGCGGCGCCAGAGCGGCCACCGCCAGCAATAGGATGGCGACCCAGATCATGGGGGCGAAAGATCGGCCAGGCGAGAACGTTCCGCCTCCGTCAGCGGCTCCGGCACGGCGGGGGTGCGGCGGCGCGATATAAGGGCGAAACCCAGGCCGCCCAGCACGGCCAGCACCGGGGACGCCCAGAGCAGGGCGGTGGAGGCGTTCATCGGCGGACGCAGGCGTACGAAGTCGCCGTAGCGGGAGACGACCCACTCGATCGCCTGGTTGTCTGCGTCGCCAGCGGCGATCCGGGCGCGGACGATATGGCGCAGGTCGCGCGCCAGGTCGGCGTTGCTGTCTTCAATGCTCTCATTTTGGCAAACCAGGCAGCGAAGCTGGCGGCCCACATTCTCCGCACGCGCCTCCTGCGCCGGGTTGGGCAGCATCTCGGCGGGGTCGCTGATGGCGAAGGCGGCGCCGCTCCAAAGCAGCGCCAGCAGGAACAGCGCTTTCATGCCAAGGTCCGCAGCATCGGCTGGAGCTGTTCGGACACTACAGCGGGGGTCAGTGGACCGGCCATGCGCCAGCGCACCACGCCTTTGGCGTCCAGCAGATAGCTCTCCGGCACGCCATAGACGCCCCAGTCGATGGCGACTTGACCCGGCGCGTCCCGAGCGACGCGGGTGAACGGGTTGCCGTGCCGGGCGATGAAGCCTGACGCCGCTGCGACTGTGTCCTTGTAGGCAATGCCCCAGATCGGCAGGCCGTCACGGGCCAGCGCCATCAGCTCCGGATGCTCGATGACGCAGGGCACGCACCAACTGGCGAAGAAGTTCACCAGGACCGGACGGCCGAGAGCAATGAGGTCGGCGCTGCCGAACCCCTGGCCTGGCTCCTGTGCCGGCAGGGTGAACTGCGGTATTGGACGGCCGATCAGCTGGCTCGGCACGTCATGCGGATCGAACCGCCCCGCCTTCATGCGGCCCAGCACCGTCCAGAACCCGGCTCCCGCCAGCACCGCCACACCGAATGGCGCCAGCAGCAGGGTTTGGCGCCGGTTCACGCGACGGCGGACCCCGGCCGCACTTGAGCCCGTGCCGGCGCACCGACCCGGGTACGCCGATCCAGCAAAGACAGGCCACCGCCGAGCGCCATTATCAGCGCGCCAAACCAGATCCACGGCGCCAGCGGATTGTAGTTCAGCCGCATGATCGCCGCATCGTCGCGCTCCTCGCCGAGCACGACATAGAGATCGGCCATGCCGTTGGTATGGATCGCCGCCTCGGTTGTCGTCATGCGCTGCGTGACAAAAGTCCGCCGTGATGGCTGCATCACTGCGATCAGCTTGCCATCGCGCTCGAGCCGCATCGTCGCGACGCGCTCGCCGTAGTTTGGACCCGTCTGATTGTGCAGGCCTTCGAGGGTCCAGCTATACCCGGCCGACTGCACAGTCTCGCCGGGGTGCATCAGCACCACCTCCTGCGTCGCCAGCGACATGCCCGCCACGCCGGCGACCAACACACCCATGCCGGCATGGCCCAATGCCGCGCCGAACATAGACAGCCGCAGCCCGCGCAGCCGCGCTACGCTATCCCCAGCCGACACCCGGAACAGCTTGATGCGTTCGATCACCTCGGCGAACGATCCAAGGATCAGCCAGGCCGCGCCGCCGAACGCCAAGGCCGGCAAACCGCGAGCCGGGCCCATGGACGACACGATCCCCACCACGAGGGCCGCGAGCGCCGCCCACCACAGCCGTATGAGCGCCGGCGCCAGCTGAGCCCGCTTCCACGCCATAGTAGGTGCTACGATCATCGCCGCGAATACCGGGATGCACAGCGGCAGCACCGTCGCATTGAAGAACGGCGCGCCGACCGAGATCTTCGAGCCGAGCACGAAGTCGGCAAATAGCGGATACATGGTTCCGGTGATCACCACCGCCGCCATGCTGCATAGCAGGATGTTGTTCAGCACCAGCGCACCCTCGCGGCTCAATGGCGCGAACAGTCCGCCTGGAGCCAGG
>JANXVC010000459.1 GCA_025351925.1 Rhodospirillales bacterium
CATCGGCACCGCCGCACGCCGTGGCATGGGCGCCTACCAGGCTATCCAGCAAACCCTACGCGGGCAGGCCACTCCCTACCCGGGTTGAGCAGAAACAAACCCTACGCGGGCAGGCCACTCCCTACCCGGGTTGAGCAGAAACTTTGGGCCTATCTGCGCGCCAACTTTCTCAGCCACCGTGTTTGGAACAGCTACAACGCCATCGTGGATGCCTGCTGCGATGCTTGGAACAAATTGATGAACACGCCCGAGCGCCTCGCCTCCATCACTCGCCGCATCTGGGCCAGAGCAGTCAGTGGATAGGGCGGCTGGTATTAGGCGAGACAACAGGTCAACGCCGGGGAGCATTTCAGGTAAGGCAATGCGAATAAGAAGGGTTGGGACGCCGCGTCAGACGAACGCACGCTCAAGCCATCGCAAATCAAACAATTTCCGCAGCCTGTTAAGCTCTCTTCCCTCTGCAGCCCACTTCGTCCATTATGGCTTGGTCCAGCCTTGCCTTGGTTAGGTCGGTTTCGTGCTTCCTGCGTTGAATGGCTTTTGTCACGGCCTCCGCTTCCGTTCTGTGCAGCAACAACACTCCTTGTAGTCGCAGCACGAGGTCGTCCATCCTTTGAAGGTCAGATAGCATTTGGTCGGTTCGTTTGCGCACCGCTGGCAACCAGGCTGCATAAACAGCAATGTTCTCTCCGACGGCGTCGACCTGCTCCCTTAGAACATGCTGGCGATATGCCTCCAGTCGGCAACGTTCGGCATCTGCTGCGGTGAGGGCAGCCGCCAGTTCCCGGCCAGTTTCCGTTACGGCCGCCTCGCGTATTCGCGATAAAACAGTAAGGGCGTCACGTGCCATGGTGCACTATATTCCGAGGGCGATCGCCAATTCGGCGAACCCTTGGTCGACCGAGCAGGTGGCGGCTTTCGACTGCGACAGAAATGTTTCGATGTGCGGCGCCAGGCGCACGGCCTCATCCACACTCGCGTCACTGCCAGACTTGTAGGCACCAAGGCGTACTAGGTCCGCCATATCCTGCCAGATTGCTAGGAGAGCGCGAGCCCTAAGCGCTAGGGCGTTCTCCTTTGGCGTGTTGACTCCCGGCACAGTACGCGAGATTGAGCGCAACACGTCGATGGCCGGGTAACGCCCTCCCTCTCCAATGCGTCTGTCCAGAACGACGTGTCCGTCCAGGATACCTCGCACTGCATCCGCAATGGGCTCGTTCTGATCGTCGCCCTCGACCAGAACCGTAAAAAGGCCGGTGATCATGCCACCGCCGGGAAGTCCCGGCCCAGCGCGTTCAAGCAGTTGCGGAAGTTCAGCAAAGACGCTGGGCGGATAGCCGCGTGTGGTGGGTGGCTCGCCAGCGGAGAGGCCAATCTCGCGGAGCGCTAGGCAGAATCGAGTCACGCTGTCCATCATCAGCAGCACCGACTTCCCTTGATCGCGGAAGTATTCGGCCACGCAGGTGGCGGCATAGGCGCATTCTCGCCGCATCAATGCAGGCTGATCGGACGTCGCGACCACCAGCACCGATCGCGCCAAACCATCGGGCCCGAGGTCGTCCTCAATAAACTCCCGGAGTTCGCGGCCCCGTTCGCCCACCAGGGCAATGACGGCGACATCACAGGCGGTGAAGCGGGCCAGCATGGATAGGAGGGTGGATTTTCCGACACCCGATCCGGCAAAGAGGCCAAGTCTCTGTCCTTGCCGACAAGTGACAAACGCGTTCAGAGCCTTAACGCCTAGGTCGATCCTGGGTCCGAGCCGGGCGCGTCTGGCGGCGTTCGGTGGGGCACACCTTACAGGACTACTGTGCTCGCCAACGAGCAGGGGCTGCTTCCCATCAATCGCGTTGCCCAACGGATCTACTACCCGACCGAGCCATCGATTCGTTACAGAAAGTCTTGCGGCTCCGCCGACGACGACCTTCGCGCCAGGTCCAATCCCGGCCAGCGTCCCAAAGGTCATGACCCGGGTCAGGCCATTGTGGAATCCAATAGCTTCCGCTTGGACGTCCGGCCCAGCCTGGGGCCTAATCCAAACGCGGTCACCGATTGACAGGTGACCGGCGGTTCCTTCCAAATCCAGGGCAAGGCCGGTGATTCCGCTGACTTGTCCGGTCACGTCGTAGGGTCGTATTCCGCCGAGGGCGGATCGTGCAGCGTCGAGCCGAGATGCGATGTTCGTCGTGCCTCCCATATGCGGCTACTCTTTCACACTTGTATAAACTTGATGTGTGCCGGGACAAGGAACGAATTTGTTGGATATCCCAAGAGTTGTTTCGGCACCACCCAAGTAGAGCCAACCACCGGGGACGAGGCGCGACCAGATAGCGTTGAGAACGCGGCGCTTCGTGTGCACGTCAAAGTAAATCAATACGTTACGGCAAAATATTAAATCGAAGGTTCCAAGCGGATATAAATCATCCATGAGATTCCACTGCCGGAACTCGACCATTCGTCGCACTGTGTCTCTGATCTGCCAGCCCCCGTGTGCCTTCTGAAAATGCTTTCCCAGCACCGATGCTGAAAGCCCACGCTGCACCTCAAAATTGGAGTAGAAGCCGAGCCGGGCGCGGCCTAGCTGTTCGGTTGAGATGTCGGTCCCGAGGATCTGCAACGGGTGCTGGTCCAGGCCGGACTCCATCACCGTTACGGCGATGGAGTAAGCCTCCTGTCCGGAGGACGAGGCAGCTGACCAGATGCGCAGGGGTCGTTTGTGCGACCGCGCGGCATGCATCGCGGGGAGTGCCGTGGTACGTAGGTGTTCGAAGGGCCGCGTGTCCCGAAAGAACAGCGTCTCATTGGTTGTCATCGCTTCAACGACGTCGCGGATGAGGAGCTCCGTAGGATGCGAACGCAGCTTCGCTGATAACTCGGCAAGACCACTAAGCCGATTAGTGCGGACCACATTCTGAAGACGACTTTCCACCAAGTATGCCTTATCCAATCCTATGACGATGCCTGACCGCATGCGAACCAGCTCCGCGATGGTGGCGAAGTCAACCGAGGAGACAGCCTGGGGATATAGTCCGGCAATGGCTTGGTGCGGCGCGGGAGCAATGGGCGTCATTCGTGCTTCCCGACGAGTTCTACGATCTGCCTTGCCAACTCAGTAAGTGGCAGCACAGCATGGCACAGCCCGGCGCGGGCTACAGCTCCTGGCATCCCCCACACTACGCTGCTTGCCTCATCCTGCGCCATTACAGTTCCTCCATCCGCCACGATCTGCTTTGAACCAAGTAACCCGTCCTGTCCCATTCCCGTCAGTATTACCGTCAGCACGCGACCTGGGTAAGTTGCAGACACGCTCCGCAGCATTGGGTCCACGGCCGGTCGGCAGAAGTTCTCGGGTGGGTTGTCTGTGAGCGCCACCATACCGGTTCCGTAGCGCTTCACGACCAGCATGTGGTGGTTGCCTGGCGCAAGGTGGACGTGGGCCGGCCGCAGGGGTTCTCCGTGTACTGCCTCGGCACAGGTAGCCCCCCCGAGGCGTTGGATGTGCCCCGCGAGCTGCGCCGTGAAGGACGCCGGCATGTGCTGGGTGAGCACGATGGGCACTGCTATTCGCTTACCCAGTGCCCGGAACAACGACAAAAGCGCGGCTGGGCCGCCAGTTGAGCTACCAATCGCCAGGATGGCCGGACGCTGCAGGGCGGCGGCACGGAGCTCAAATGCGCTTGGTATAAGCTCAGCCGCCGCGGCGGGTCGCTGCCAACCGGCGCGGCCCGCCCGGCGCGCATGCGACTGCCTTCCTAAACCCCTCACCTTCATAATGAGTTCTTCGGCGAAGCTGCCGGCGTCGTTCCCCCCTTCCCCTGAGCTTGGCTTCGGGATGAAGTCGGACGCACCCAGGCGTAATGCCTCGAAGGCGACTTCTGCTCCCTTGGTCGTAAGAGTAGACGAGATCAACACGCGGACAGCTGGATCGGCTGTGAGAATACGGGGCAACGCCGTCAGCCCGTCAAGAACCGGCATTTCAATATCCAGCACGACGACGTCGATGGTACCGGCCTGCACGATCTCGATGGCCCTAAGTCCGTTGATCGCCTTCGCAGCAACTTCGATCCCCGGATCGTCCCGGAGTATCCGGTCCAGTAGCGATCGAACAAGGGCACTATCGTCGCAAATGAGCACGCGTATGGGAGAGGCACCTGGCATTCCCGAATGTCGCGGGCGGGAGGTCGCCGGGCACATTGCGGTCCCAAGCTGGGGCAGCGTCATAATCCGGCTTCTCCGTTGAACGAGGTTTGTGTCGACCTCAGTTCCATGTTGGGCATCTACTGTAAGCATGGGCGCAGATGCTTCTTCATAGGCCTGATTGAGGTGGACCCGTCCCGTTGGACAGTTTGGCGACCGAGTTAAGCTTGGTCCTGGTTGTCGTCAGGCCGCCAGTCTCTCCGTCACGCTTGCACCGTATGCCTCGTCTGGTGTGCGCCCAGCTAATGTAGAGTGAGGCCGCCGGGTATTGTAGTAGCCAATCCATTTCGCGAGCCCAGCGCGCAGCTCCGAACCGGTCTCGAACGCATGCAGGTAGACGCACTCATACTTCAGGCTGCGCCAGAGCCGCTCGATAAATACGTTATCCATCCAACGCCCCCGACCGTCCATGGAAATGCGCACGCCTGCTTGCTGCAGCACGCTGGTGAACCGTGGCGAGGTGAACTGGCTGCCCTGGTCGGTATTGAAAATCTCCGGACGACCGAACCGGGCCAGTGCCTCTTCTAGCGCCTCGACGCAGAACTCCACGTCCATTGTGTTCGACGCCCGCCAGGACAGCACCCTCCGCGTCGCCCAATCCATCACGGCAACGAGGTAAAGAAACCCGCGCCGCATGGGTATGTAGGTGATATCGGTGCACCAAACCTGGTTTGGCCGGTCAATCACCATGCCCCGCAGCAGATATGGCCAGACCCGGTGCTCGGAATTCGGCACCGTCGTGCGCGGGCGCTGGTAGATCGGTGCCAGCCCCATGACGGCCATCAGCCGACGCACCCGCTTGCGGCCGACCTCGTGGCCGTCGCGCCGGAGATGCCGCGCCATCTGGCGCGAGCCATACCAGGGCGTCTCCAGGAACTGCGCGTCAATCAGGCGCATCAGCGACAGGTTCTCCGCCGTCTCGCCCACCGGCTGGTAGTAGAACCCCGACCGGCTGATCGACACCAGCTCACATTGGCGCACCACCGACAGGCTGGGATGCTCGGTCTCAATCATTTGTCGCCTCCGCTCAACGCTCATCGACCGGAGGCCTTCGCCAAAAAATCCCGCTCCACCACCAACTGCCCGATCTTGGCATGCAGCTTCTCAACATCCTCCTCCCGCATGCCCGCCTTTGCTTCCTCCTTGCCGGAGAACACCGCCGTCAGGCCGTCCATCGCCTGGCGCTTCCAATCGCCGATCAGCGTCTGATGCACGCCGTGCTTGGTGGCCAACTGCGAGACCGTCAACTCGCCGCGCAACACCTCCAGCGCAACACGCGCCTTGAACTCCGCCGAATACCGCTTCCGTTTGCCCGTCATCGGGTCCGTCCTTCTCGTCAGGTGAACCAAGCTTAACCACTTGTCCGAAGAACGGGGACCACCTCAGATTTCGCCATCCAACCGGATGACATGGTGCGTTGGTGATCATACCCGTGGCATCGCTGCACTGTGCAACCTTAAGCTTTTTCCGATCGACGTGCATCGGCAAAAGTCTTTAGCTGTTTGTTTTATCAAGCGACTTTGTCCGACCAAAATAGTAGACTGGTCGGACGCTCTCTAAGCAAAGGTAAGGACGCGCTCGATGTTCAGCGCCATCAGGAGTTCAGCCTGCAACTGAAATACTCCGGCACTAAACTCCCGCCATGGAGACCCCAATGTTGGTGGGTTCGGCTCCAGACATTGGTCTTGAAAGTCTATGACCTCCTGAACCGAGTCCACTACTAGGCTGTAGAGTTCGTCCTGATGCTCTACGACCACGCTCATTCTTGCTTGTCCTACGTTCTGCGGCGGAAGGTGGAGCCGAAGACGAAGGTCGATTGCGGTTACGACACGGCCGCGTAAGTTGAGGCAGCCGACGATGTCTTGGGGCGCCAGCGGAATGCGGGTCATCGCCTGGGTCTCAATGATGTCCCGCACGCTGAGTACTGGGATGCCACATAGCTGATGGCCGACCCTCATGGTCACGAATGTCGACCCAGACCGGCGTTCGTTGGGATTGGCGCCAGTCGCCTTCGTCGCGATCATGACTGAGTTCCCTGTTGGGCTGATGCCTTTTCCGGAACATAAGCTTCGCGCTCGAACGAGAGCGCCTTGTTGACAGCGTCAAGCAAAACCGTTTTGTCGAATTTCGAGATGTAGTCATCGAAACCCGCCTGCCGACCCTGCTCCACGGCTTTGGGTGAGTTTAGGCTGGTGAGGGCGATGACGGGAAGCCTGGTCCACGCTCCTTGTGCGCGTATGTCACGTACAAACTCGATGCCGTCCATTTCCGGCATCTCGATGTCGGACAAGATGACATCGAAGGTCCGTCCAGCTCCCCGCATCGCCAAGGCCGCAACCGGGCTGTCCACTGCTGTCACGTGATAGCCCTGCGCTGCAAGGGCTGGAATGATGAGGCTGCGGAAGAATTGGCTGTCCTCCACCACGAGTACTTGGGGCGGTTCGGAGCGGTGGGCGGCGGGCGCCCCGAACCAATCCTTAAACGCGCGGTGTAGCCAGTAGCCGGTATCCAGGATGTTGGTCGCGCGGCCTTTCACGATCGCGGTGCCGAGGAAGCCCGGTTGGTCGGTGGACAGCTCCACGTGTAGCCAGTCCTCTACAACGTCTACGATCTCGTCGACCATCAGACCCATGACCCGGTTGCCGTCGGCGAACACGAGGACAGGCTGCGCGTCGGAAGAGAGCTGGTTAAGGTTGGCCGCACTCATAGCCACAAGCGGCATCAGCTTGCCGCGATACTGCGTCATTGGCTGACCGCCTGGGTACTCGATGGTCTCGGGCTTGATGCTCTCCAGGCGGGAGATTAGATCAAGCGGGACAGCCTTGCCGTATTCGTCGCCCGCCTTAATCAGCAAAAGCGATATCTTCTGTTTGGATGTTTGCTCGACTGCAACGCCCTTGGCGTTCGCACCGCCAAGACCAATACCGATCCCGGTTGCGCGGGCGATGCCGCTAGGATCAATGATCATAATAACCGAACCGTCGCCGAGGATGGTGTTGCCGCCGAACACGGTGATTTGGCGTATGATCGGTGCGACCGGCTTGACCACAATCTCCTCAGTGTCGAACACCTGGTCCACAATAAGGCCGAACTTGCAGGCCCCAACCTGGATGACTACGACGTAGCAGCCATCGGCAGCCGCCTCTCGCCCGTTTGCGTCGTCCAGCTTAAGGAGATCACCTAAGTTCACGAGCGGTAGTAGGTGATCACGTAGGCGCAGCACCGGTATCTTGTTGATCCGCTCGATCACGCATTCTGACGTGCGTCTGCCCGCAACAAGGTCGTCTACCCCCTTTGTGCGAGCGCGTACCAGCTCTAAAACGCTGATCTGAGGAATGGCAAATCGTTCGCCTCGGACTTCGACGATCAGCGCGGATACGATGGCCAAGGTCAGCGGGATCTTTACGGTGAAGAGGGTTCCTTTCCCACTCTCGCTCGTGACCTCGATAGTGCCATTAATCTGCTCAATGTTAGTCTTCACGACGTCCATGCCGACGCCCCGTCCAGAAACCGCGGTCACAGCAGCAGCCGTCGAGAAGCTAGCCCGGAAGATAAAGGACTGGACCTGCTGGTCACTCATCTCCGCCAGTTCGGTCTCAGTGGCAAAACGATTACTGATTATTTTGGCCTTGATTCGATCCACCAGTAGTCCGCGCCCGTCATCACCCACCTCAATGACGACGTAGCCACCCTCATGGTAAGCGTTCAACCGAAGATGGCCCTGCTGGGGTTTACCGGCCGCGCGACGGTCGATTGCGTTCTCGATCCCGTGGTCGGCACTGTTGCGAACCATGTGTATCAGAGGGTCCTTGATCAATTCCACAATTTGCCGGTCCAATTCGGTGTCGCCCCCGAGCATCACCAACTCGATTTTCTTACCAAGTTCATTGGCCAAGTCTCGCACTAGCCGAGGCAGGTTGCTCCACGCATTGCTAATGGGTTGCATGCGGGTCTTTATCATTCCTTGCTGAAGGTCCGATGTGATGTGTGACAATCGCTGCAGTGGCCCCGCGAACAGATCGTTTTCATGCGCACGGGCCACCTGAAGAAGCTGGTTACGCGTGAGCACGAGTTCGCTCACGAGCGCCATCAGGCTCTCCAAGACCTTGATACTGACACGAATCGTTTGCGCGACAGGTTCGGGCGGCAGGATTGTCGCAACTTCCGCAACCAGAGGGATTAGGATCTGTGACGGAGCTGTGGCCGGGACCGGGACTGCAGCGAGCGGTGTATCGTCATTACTTACATCGGTCGGCCTCTCAAATGCAGAAAGCTTATTCTCAGCGCCGGCACTCAATTCTGCAATCAGAACAGCATCGGTTCCCTTTGGTTCCAGTCCGGTTGAGTGAATGCCGTCGACGATGGCGCGAATACCGTCGAGGGCACGCAGGACTAGCTGAATCGATCCGGCGGTTATGGGTAAAATCCCATTGCGGTGCTGGTCCAACACGTTCTCGGTGGCGTGCGCGAGCTTCTCGAGCCGCGACAAGCCCAGGAAGCCGCATGTACCTTTTATGGTGTGCACGTGGCGAAAGATGGTCGCGAGGATCGACGTATCGTTAAGGTCACGTTCTAACCTGACGACCTGCGCGTCGAGCTGCACAAGGCTTTCGTACGTCTCCAAAAGGAAGTCTGGCAGCAAATCTTCCATGGAACCTTCTCGGCTACCCGGGTTCGGAGACAATGAGTCTTGGATTTCCTGATATAAGACGCCCGAAAGTTTTCGGATGCGTATATGGCTGGTTACGTTCTTCCATTTCGCCCCAACGGTATCGGAGCAGTGTCCTGGCTGGCAAATCATCAGGTCGGGGTGGCAAAAGCGGCGCCCCGATAATTATAGTGCGCCGTGACGAGAGCGAGGACCCACCACATCACGGTGGAGCTTGGAAAGTCGCGTACGCCGATTTTGTGACCGCCATGATGGCCTTCTTTCTCTTGATGTGGCTGCTGAATGCAACGACCGAGGCTCAGCGAACCGGCCTCGCCGATTACTTTTCACCAACAAATATCTTCGGTCGGGCCGCAAGTGGTTCCGGCCAGCCGTTCGCCGGTAAGACCCCGAACGACGTCGGCCTGAGCGTGTCCAGCGAAGGAGCTCCGCAGGTCATTCAGGGGCACCAAGCCCCGCAGGTCGACGTCGATGAGGATGACTCAGACGTGCCGGCCCAGCCGATCCAGCGGAATGGCGCGGCGAGCGGCCAGGCCGGGGAACAGGGTATGCGAAAGTCCGATGGTGGCCTCCCTGCCCGGCGTCCCGGGCAAGGTCGCGAGTCTTTGCCACGTGGAGGCGACTATACGGCCGCTAGCCTGACCCCGACTGAGGGCCGCGATGCTGAGGCCGGAATACCCGCGGCGGCCGGCGCCGCAAACCGCAAGGCGGTCGCCGCTGCACAAGGCGACGCGCAACGCGAGCAAAGCGCTCTGGAACAAGCGGGCACCCAGCTCGTTGAAGCGATCCGCCGCGACCCAGCGCTGAAGGACGTCGTAGGTCAGCTGACGATCGACACGATGCCCGAAGGACTGCGCATCCAGGTAGTGGACGCGGACCGGCGTCCAATGTTCGCTATTGGCAGTGCGTTTCCAAACCGACGCGTGAAGGACCTGATGGAGAAGGTAGTCCCGGCCCTGGCCGGCCTTTCAAATGCCGTCTCGATTGCCGGGCATACTGATTCACTCACCTATGCCGGTATAGGCAAGGGCAACTGGGAGCTATCGTCCGATCGGGCCAACGTCGCTCGTCGGATTCTTGTGGAGGCCGGTTTGGCGGAGGGCAGAATCAGAAGCGTCACTGGCAACGCTGACCGGGACCTTCTGGTGCCAGCCGATCCATTGAGCCCGTCAAACCGTCGCATCACGATAGTGGTGTTGCGGCACGCCATCCGTGATCTTCAGCTGGCAGTGGCGCGATGAGAAAGCCTTCAACGGTATTCACGGGAACTGCGACGTGATCGCGATAGGCGGCTTGGTCTTTTTGCTGGTCTGCGTGTTTGGAGGATTCGCTCTGGCGGGCGGCAGCATTGTCGCAGTCCTACACGCAATGCCCTTCGAGTTGCTCACCATTGGCGGAGCCGCCATCGGCTCATTCGCTATGGCGAACAGTATGCATGTCATGAAGGCAAGCCTGGGCGGGCTGAAGAAGGTGTTCTCCGGCAGCCGTTATAAGAAAGACAACTACATCGATCTCCTTGGCCTCATGTATGCGCTCGTCCGTTTGGTGAGCGGCAAGGGCAGCATGGCAATCGAGAGTCATATCGAAAACCCGACGGACAGCCTCATCTTTCAGGCGCATAACTCCATCATGTCCGATAAGGAGGTCGTACCGATTATCTGCGACTACTTCCGCATGATCGGGATGGACGCGGACGACCCTTACCAGATTGAAGACGTAATGGCGCGCGAGTTGAAGAAAACCCTTGCGGAGAAAATGCACCCAGTACACGCCCTTCAGGTTGTGGCGGACAGCTTACCCGCGTTGGGTATCGTGGCCGCCGTTTTGGGCGTAATCAAAACGATGACGCACATCAACGAGCCGCCGGCGGTGCTGGGCGAGATGATCGGTGGCGCACTGGTCGGAACGTTTCTCGGCGTGCTGCTCGCCTACGGCCTTGTTGGGCCCCTGGCGTCGCGCATGAAACAAGTCGTCGAGGAGGAGGCGCGCTTTCTCGAGGTGATCCGCGCGACGTTGGTCGCGCACCTTCACGGACACCCGCCGCAAGTTTCAATAGAAACAGGGCGAAAGATGGTTCCGAACGAATTCATGCCGACATTCACCAGTCTTGAGGAAAGCCTCGCGAAATCGGAGGTGCGCTAAGGTGGCTAATCGTCCGGATCGGGCCGATGCCTAACCGTCAGCTCGCAGCCGGAACTGGTGTCTTGCTTCTGGCCACGCTGGACACGGCTCTGCCACGCCGTTCGCTCACGGCTGAGGCGGCGACCAGCCGTATTGCTGGACTCGCGGCGGCAATCAGCCTCAACGCGCTTCTCATTCGCAACGGGCTAGGCTGGAATGATGTTATAACCTCTTCCGATCGTTTGGCGAAACTATGCGGCGCGCTAGGATCGGACTTCGAAGCCGAGCGAGCGGCTGCTTACGACCATGCAGTCCGCTTGAGCATGCGATCCGCCTCGACTTGGTCCTTGTTGGTCCAGCTTCCCGTCACGTTGCAGAACACATCTTCAAGCCGCAATCGACCGCATCCCAAGATAGCCGCTCCAGTCTGGATGCCTAAACCCATCCCGCATCCGTTCCAATCGCCTAGCTTGTCCCCACCTAAGCAGGACTGGATAACCACGGTCCATTGTCTTCAGGAACGTCAGGCATGGCGTTCGCAAGAAGAGCACATATTTTTGGCTGCCCCAGAGGCGAGCCTCATCGAGGGGCATGCCCCAGCCGCCGAAGTCGCGAGACGCATCCGTAACATCTGGTGGTGGGCCGAGTTGAAAGAGTTCGCCTCCAAGGACCATGCGTCCGGATGTGATCAGCCTTTTGGGAAAAGTGTGTCATGAATTATTCCAAAAGGCTGCGAGGCTTGGTCACAATCGCATGTGTGAACAACGGGTGGCGAATCACGGCAGCAGCACTGTTCTTCGCTGCCTGCGTATTCGCGCCGATAAAGGTCAACAGCAGTTCAGTCATCCCACACGACCCAATTTTCTCGATCGAGGGCAGCTTAGATGCTTGGTCGGTTTCGCATGACGAGGTCGGGTGCTTCTTACTGTCGCCCCGAAGGAAGGGCAGCAGCCGTCTGGCGATCGGGTTGCATCCCACGTTCGGGTTCGGCCTCTACGCAGTCGGGTTCGCGATGGCCGTACGCGTAGCCGATCCCACCGCGCCCGTTCTCATTCGTGCCGGTGGTCGGGAGACCAAGAAAGTGGGTCGCATGATCAGCAATGAGCTATTCTTTATTCCGCTAGACCGGGCAGAGACGGTTGTCGATCTTAAGGAATTGCGAGAGGCTGGCGCGCTCTGGCTTTTCATCCGCGACACCTGGATCTCCCATTCTGGCAAGGCTGTTGCAGCAGCTATAGACTCCTATGAGAAGGTATGTGGCGGCGTGGCGGGCTGAGATACAAGCCATGGGCTCTCCCGCTTCGGATGTCGGTGCTGGTCGTGCTCTGGTTTCGACGGGGCGAGGAGCGCGAAGCTGTCGCCTGATCCTCCATCATCCGGTGTTCAGCAGCTTTGCGTCACCGTTCTTTCGCGTGTCTGATGTCGAGCGGAAGCCGGTCCTGGTCATTCCAATGGACGATCGCGAGGCATCCCTGTCAATCACAGGCATGATGCGCGAGTTTCGCATCACCAGCTCCGACAAGGACGGGATCATGCTCGCAATGGTCGGAGAAGCGCTGGATTTCGTCACCGGCCTGCGGATCGGTGACTGGCTGCCGACCGAGATACTCACGGGGGAAGCCAGCTGGGTGGCGGACGAGGCTTTCCAAGAGCGCGCCTTGGTGCGCCTCAACCTGTACCTGCTCGCCTGGATGTCGAGTGGGACATCCTTGGTAGCTCGTGACGCTTTGTGCCGCGTTGGACAGGTAGAGATGAGCGCTGAGGACTTAACGACTGGGCTGCGCCTTGTGACGAGCAAACTGGGCGGCATCACGCCAGACGAGGCATTAACTCGAATACGGCAGGTCGCCAATGAATTCGCCTACATAGAAGCTCTACGAGACGGGCTTCTGCGCGGTGCGGCCCGTATGGTGACCACCTTAGATCGTCTGGTGCGCACCCTCCACGGCGACACTGCACGCAAGGATCTACTGGCTCAGGTGCGCCGCTTAGCCGCAGTCGGCGTCGCTGACCTGCAAGGAAGGTTCGACACAGCCGATCGCACCGTCGCCGACATAGAAGAGGTGGTAACGAGCCCAGACGCGGTAATTAGGACGCTACGCTGGCATCGCGACTCGCTTTACGTGCGTTGCCGGGCTTGGGACCGCTACGTTGTCGAGTGGGGAACTTTAGAAATGAAGCCTAACGCGAGGACATGGCAATTGATCCACGAGACATACTGTTTCCTTGCTCCACGTTTTATGACGATCGTCGAATGGCGGTCCGTACCGGACCCGAGCACCGGGCCCAGCGCGGATCGGTCCGGGATGGCTTGGTAGCACACTCTCACATCTGTCGCTGGAAGGCGTAAGACTCGGGTGGGCGTGGCGGCGTTTTAGTGCCATCTGCCTGGTAAACCGGGGCCTCCCCGGCCCTCGCTTTGGGTACAGCCTGGGCGATCGTTTGGATTAGCTGGGTCTGCAAAGCCAAACCCCGCTCGATCGCATGGCGATTTGCTTCCCCGAGTTCGGTTAGTCGCTGCGCCCGCCCCCGCAGAGCCTCCATCTGGCTTTCATCAAGGTCCGCGGTATCCACGCCCGCGATAATTGCGCCCTGGAGCGCGGCGACGGCGTCCTGCTTGCGCGACAGCAGGTTGGTAGCGGCCGCGAGGTCGAGAGCATCAAGAAGGCCCGTCTCCTCCGCGAGTACCCTGTTCAGCTGTTCGGTAAGTTCGCTTAGGTCATCGCTCATTTGGCTTCCTCAGTTGATTTGAATTCCTGCATGCGCAACATCTCCCGATAGACGGAGTCCGCAAGCCCGATGCCGCCGCTCTTGGCAAGCATCTTGGCCATCTCATCCACCATGATCGGCTTCCACGCCTCCTCGCCCGTGCCGCCCCCAAACATGCCTTTCGAGGTGTCGACAGTCTTGAACATGGGCTGCAGCAGCTGGCCGAGTGCCATGGCTTCGAAATCCTCTGCTGATTTGCGCGTCTTCGCCATCTGCTCGGGCGACAATAACCGGGGCGATGGTGGCGTGACGAATGCGGGAGATGGCGCTGGGACGACCGTCCTGACTAGGTTGGCCATTAGCGCACCTCAAGATCGGCCTGTAGCGCGCCGGCGGCTTTGATTGCTTGCAAGATGCTAATCATGTCGCGGGGGCCAACGCCCAATGCATTCATGTTGCGGACCAACTCTTGTAAGGTGACAGCCCTGGGTAGGATGCCCAAGCGGCGATTGCTCTGGTCATCCACGGAGACGCTGGTGCGTGGGACGACGACCGTCTGTCCGTTCGAAAGAGGGGCCGGTTGGCTCACCTCCGGCGCTTCAGTCACGCGGATGGTGAGGTTACCCTGGGCGATCGCCACCGTAGAAATCGTAACGTTAGATCCCATGACAATGATGCCTGAAGCCTCATCGATTACGACCTTGGCGCCGTTGTCAGGCTCGACATGGAGCTGCTCAATGCGAGATAAGGCCTCGACGACGTCCCTGCCTTGAAGGTTCAGCGCAACCGTCCGAGGATCGGACGCCTTGGCGACACCGGCGCCCATCTCACGGTTCACAGCAGCGGCTATTCGAATGGCGGTGGTGAGGTCGGGATTGCGAAGGCCCAGACGAGGCGTCGCCATTCTCGCTAACTCAAATGGTATTTCCTTCTCGACAGTGGCTCCGTTGGCAATACGGCCGGACGTTGGCACACCGCGGGTAATGGACTGCGCTGCGCCCCGAACCGCGATGGCGCCAGTGGCAAGGGTCCCCTGTGCCACGGCGTGCACCTCGCCATCCGCTCCGAGAAGGGAGGTCACCAGCAGGGTGCCGCCGGTGAGATTGGTCGCATCACCGAGCGCAGCCACTGAGACGTCAATCCGCTCGCCTGCTTTCACGAAAGGCGGCATGTTGGAGGTTACCATGACGGCGGCGACGTTCTTGGTGTCCATGCTCCTCGCCTGGTCACGCGTGTTCACGCCGAGGCGTTCCAGCATGCCGATCAACGATTCGCGCGTAAATACTGAGTTGTTCAGTTTGTCGCCGGTGCCATTAAGGCCTACGACGATGCCGTAGCCGACCAGTTGATTGCTGCGAACCCCTTCGACGTCAGCCACGTCCTTGATCCGCGTCTGAGCGAATACGGTCGGGCCGGTGACCATCACCAGAACCGACAGAAATGCTGCCATGCACGAAGGCAGGAGGCGACCTTTACGTGTCGGCCGTCCCACGGGCATCAATTCGATCGTGCCTTGGCCCATAAAATGTCTCCATCGCAATAACCCGGTCGAACGCTGGGGTGATCCGGTTTGTCGGCTCTGACTGAAACCCGGTGTACGTCGCCGGCAATTGTGCCGTTATCGTTATATAAGTGTTCCGTGCGGATCGGCGCGCGAAGGCCGCTGTAAGAACAGGAGCATATGGTGGAGAATCCTGGCTATATCGCGTTATCACGAATGATAGCTCAGCAACGAGCGCTCGAGGTGCGTGCAACTAACATCGCCAACACTGGAACTCCAGGCTTCAAGGCGGAGACCGTGCTGTTTTCGGACTATTTGCTCCAGCAAAACGGCGTGGTCAGCCCGCCTGGTGGCAAGACCGTGCAAATGGTGCAGGACCGTGCGACCTGGCGCGATTTCAGCCAGGGTCAGGTTTCCAAGACCGGTAACCCTCTTGATCTCGCGTTGCAAGGTGAGGGGTTTTTCGCCGTCGATACGCCCCGTGGCGAGCGCTATACTCGTGCCGGTCGTTTCTCCCTCTCTGCCGCGGGGCAAATCGTTGATATGACCGGCAACCCGGTTCTTGGAACTGACGGGCGTCCGATCAATGTTCCGCCGGAAGCCGGGGTCATTACAGTTGGCGGCGACGGTACTATTAGTTCTGATACCGGGCCGATTGGCAAGTTCCGCGTTGTGCAGTTCGACGACCAGCAGGCAATGCAGGCAGAGGGCAATTCGCTGTTCGCCACGACGCAACCGTCGCGCGATGCCGTGGCTCCGGCTGTGGCGCAGGGAACTATCGAAGGCGCCAACATCCAGGCCGTAGTCGAGCTGACGTCCATGATGGCGGAAATGCGGGAATTCGAGTTTGCCTCGCAGTTCGTGGACGGTGAGGCCCGTCGAGAGCAGTCGGCGATCGACCGGATCGGGCGCAACAAGGGCTGATCGCCCGGGCGCTCAGGTGGGCGTTCCTGCAATGGATGCTATAACTTGTATCGAACATCGCCCACGTCGAGCGTCTAAGGAGGTTTAGCTCATGCGTTCATTGGATATCGCCAGCACTGGAATGCAGGCTCAGCAAACCAACGTCGAGGTTATCTCGAACAATATCGCGAATATGAACACCACTGGCTATAAGCGCCAGAGGGTGGAGTTTCAGGACTTGCTCTACCAGAACCTACGCCGCGTGGGCTCGACCAGCAGCGATACTGGCACTGTCGTGCCATCCGGCGCCCAGGTCGGACTTGGCGTTAAAACGGCGGCGGTCTATCGCATCAACGAGCAGGGCAACTTGCAGCAGACGTCAAATAAGTTCGACTTGGCGATCCGCGGTAATGGCTTTTTCCAAGTCACTCTTCCTTCCGGCGATACGGCATATACGCGCGACGGTACTCTCGCCCTGTCGCCCGACGGGACGGTCGTCACCGCCGACGGCTACGTGGTACAGCCCGGAATAACCGTACCGCGCAACGCCAGCGATGTCACAATCAACGCCAACGGCGAGGTGCTCGCCACCATTGCAGGCCAGGTCGCGCCGCAGAATGTCGGACAGTTCCAACTGGCGCAGTTTGCAAACAACGCCGGCCTCGATGCCAGCGGTGGCAACCTGTTTCTGCAAACTTCAGCCAGCGGCGCCGCCCAGGTAGGTGCGTCCGGCTCACCTGGTTTTGGCAGCGTGATGCAGGGGTTCGTCGAAACCTCCAACGTGAACGTCGTCAGCGAGATGACCAATCTTATCACCGCACAACGCGCGTATGAAATGAACAGTCGCGTCATCTCCGCCAGCGACCAGATGATGTCGATTGTCACTAAGCAGCAATGATTTATGTCGCTACTAGCCAAAGTGGCTCTGGCAGCACTGATGTGTTGCTTGTCGCTGACCAATGCCGAGGCCGATGGCTCAGCAGCGACGCTCAAGCTGCAAATTCAGATTGACTCCGGCGTCATCACAGTCGGGGACCTCTGGGTTCATGCCGGCGCGAAGGCCGACACGGTTGTCGGCCCATCACCACAGCCGGGTCGGGCCATCGCCATCGAGGCGGGGCAGTTGGCCTACATCGCCCGGCTCTACGAGGTAAACTGGCGCCCAACATCGGGCGTGGAACGGGCGTCGGTTGAGCGCGCCGGTCGCCCTCTGACGCGTGAGGAAGTGTCTGAACCGATCAAGCGTAGCCTGGTGGAGGCAGGAGCCCCTTTGTCGATCACGGTCGAACTCGCCAACTTTGCTCCGATCCTCGTTCCGCCAATGTCCCTACCGTTTTTGTCCGTCGAGGCCATCGCCTACAACCCCGGATCTGACCACTTCTCAGCAAATGTCGCCGCTTCGACCGATGGCATGCAAACGCAGCGGATGCGCTTTTCCGGCCGCATCGCACAGACGGTGCCTGCAGTTGTCGCAAACCGTAGATTGCAGGTCGGCGACGTGATCGGCCCGTCGGACGTCCGCCTGATGCAAGTTCCAGAAAAGCGCCTGGCCGGTCCAGTCGCGAACGACCCGTCACAGGTTCTAGGCCAGTCACCCAAGCGCACCATCGTTGCGGGCCAGCCTTTGATGGAGGCAGACTATGGACCACCAATTATGGTCCCCAAGGGGGCCACGGTCGTCATTATGGTGGAGTCCCCAGGGATCTCGCTAGCTGCCCAGGGAATCGCGCTTGGCGCGGGTGGGCGCGACGACGTTATCCAGGTGATAAACCCACTTTCCCGAGCCGTTGTCGCAGCGCACATCACCGGACCCGGTCGCGCCACGATAAACCCCAGCAGCGCACCACTTGTTGCACCTACTACAGCCACGCTACCCAAAAGCCTGGAGATTGCGAATTAATGGTCCGTACATCTCTCTTCGTGGCCCTTGCCGGCCTATCGTTGGCAGGCTGTGGCAACCTACAGCGGCTGTCCGAGGTCAGTTCACCGCCGAGAATGACGCCGATTACTGACCCAACCCGCGATCCAGCGTGGCGTCCCGTATCCATGCCGATGCCTCGGCCGGAACCCGTCATCACCACAGCCAACAGCCTATGGCGTCCTGGGTCGCGCGCTTTTTTTAAAGACCAGCGTGCGGCTCAAGTCGGTGACATCGTCACGGTCGTCGTCAACATCGTGGATACCGCCGTACTTAAAAATGGCACCACGGCCACTCGAACCGGGAGCCAAGTGGTGGGGATACCTGACTTATTCGGCATCCAGTCGGCCATCAGTCGAGCCCTGCCCAAAGGCGTCGATTTAACAAAGCTTGTATCGACAAACAGTGCGGGATCCGCATTGGGAAGCGGCAACATAACACGTGGCGAAACAATTCAGCTCAGAGTGGCCGGGGAAATCACGCAGGTTCTTCCCAACGGCAACCTGGCCGTAGCCGGAAAGCAGGAAGTCCGGATCAACTCCGAGCTCCGCGAATTGATGATCTCCGGTATCATCCGTCCCCAAGATATCTTGTCCGATAATACGGTGCTGCACGACCGCATGGCCGAAGCTCGCATCAGCTACGGCGGACGTGGGCAACTGACCGACGTCCAAACCCCTCGATACGGGCAACAGGTTCTTGATGCGATCAGCCCGTTTTAAGACCGTAGGGCTGCAAGGGGCCAGTGACGGTGCACATAGACGAGACTTGGACTTCATGTCATTATTTTATCGCATTAGATACGTGTGCCGAATATATTACGTAAGCGAAACGCTCCCGCTTTTCCCGTGGGTGCTTATATTCGTCCATTGAATCTGATTTGACGGAGCATTGGCGCTAAAATGGCGACAGCACAGACAATGGGGCCCGATCAGAGTGCTGACGATGGTATTGCGCCAGTCGTCACTACTCAGTCGGGGAAAAACAAGAAAAAGCTGATCATTGGAGGAGTGGTCGTCTCGCTCGTATTTGGTGGGGTGGGGATTGCCTACGCGACGGGCCTCATCGGCAGGCTCACGGGTACGAATGCTGAAGCCCGCGCGTCCGACGCAATAGTTCCTGGCTCCGTCGACATCCCTGAGATCGTTGCCAACCTCAACGCCGGCCCGCACCGTACGTCCTTCGTTCGGTTGAAGGCGCGGCTGGAACTGTCAACCAAGTCCGACGAGGCAGCCGTCCGGTTATTGCAGCCGCGTATGCAGGACCTGTTCCAGACTTACCTTCGCGATATGCGCCCAGACGAGTTGCGCGGGTCCGCTGGGACCTATCGCCTGCGCGAGGAATTGATTGCCCGCGCCAATATCGCCCTTGCCCCCGCACGGGTCACAGAGATGTTGTTCGTCGAATTGCTTATCCAGTGAATTACCGTGATATCGCCGCAAGGGTTGTTTCACGCTCTGGAAGCTCTGACTATGGGTACTTTGCAATACTGAAAAGGGCTGCACATGATGCGACAGAAGATCCGTCTGGTGGGGATGGGTCCGACTTCAGGCAGTTTGCCACAGGCACCCAAGCCTCTGTAGCAGACGGGCCTCCAAAAGTTAAGTCGGACGCTGATCAGGGTCGGCATCGCAAGTCTTGCCGGCGAACATGCGTGGCCGAAGAGGCAGGTAGCTGTGATGGCCTAGGGTTTCCTTTTGGTCTGTTTGGGGCCGCGGACGACGCTGAAATAGACATCGAGAGAGTTAAGACGGTTGAAGCGGGCCGGGCTGCCGAATCCAGTGCTCAGGCAGTCATCAATCTATTGACCGATGTCGCTCTTAGACCACAGCCAGGTCTCGATTTAACGGTCCATCAGCAGGTGCGCGAGGTCTCGCCGACGTTCGGCCGGAAGCTGCTGCAACAGGTTCAAGCCCTGGCAAATGTTGCTTTGCAGAACGCAATCGGATCGGGCATGGCGAGCGCCGACGAGGCGCTTGACGGCCTGAGTCCGTCGGCTGGCCAGTTTGGGGTCGATCTGGTGGCGATCCTTACAGCGCAGCCTGGTGAGGGAGGGATAAGCTGCTTCGGCAACTATCTCCGTATTGGGGTATCCGCTGACCAGATCAGCGGAAAGCGAGCTGTCGAGGCTATCGATGGTGCGGGCAAACCCCGGCCCTACCAGATCGAAAAGCGTTTCGTTTTAGCGCGTTTTTCTGTCGATGGCCTATCTAATAGGCCTGCGGCTGCGAACCAACTTGCGGAATTCCTCGACGGCGACCGACATCAGGCGTCTGCTCTCAGGACGCTTTCGGCCGTCGAACTAGGCAGGCGCCAGCGCATTGGTGACGTCAGCCTTTATACACTCGAAAGTCTCACTTCGGATGAGGTGGATGCACGACGGGTCGACAAGCACGACGTCGTAGCTGCCGACGTCGAGGATTTCACGCAGGTTTTCTCAGGCATGCCCGATCTTTCCTCGACTATGAGGTTCGGGCAAATCGGATCAAAGGCAGCGGCCAGAGTGGCCGCGTCCACCATGCCCTGTAATGAACGATATGGGTTCTTGTTGAATAGCGCCGGGTCCACTGAGACCGACAGCGATATGGGCTCCGGTCACGATGTCGATGCTAAGACGGTACAAATGCGGCACACCTTTGAAGGCGGGGGGCCGCGAGGCTTGTTTCGCTGCTCACGTGTGTTCAGTCGATGACATCAGCGATCAATGCGTTTCCGGATTCTGTTCGAGCCAAGTGCGCCGGCCGAGGCCGCCAGTGGCAATGCGGGAAATTGCCTTACAAAGGTCATTCGGTTCTCTTCGCCCAGCGGCCGGCAGCGAGCCATCAGGAGGCTCACCCGTGAGCAGAGATCAAACAGGCGACGAGGTTCAGGACGAACTGATGAGTGAGGACTTGGTGGCCGATGGGGATGCGGTCATCGAGGAACTCGAAACGTCGGAGAAGAAACCCACCCGTGTTCTCAACCAATCTGAGATCGACAACCTCATGGGATTCGATGGTCCTGAAATTACGTTCGAACAGCAGAGCGGCCTTCGTCGGGTCGTCAGCGCTGGGCTGGTCTCGTATGAGCGGCTGCCAATGCTGGAGGTCGTCTTTGACCGTCTAGTGCGCATCCTGTCGACGAGCCTACGGCATCTAACCAGCGACAACGTCGAAGTCAGCATCGACAAAATTATCTCACTGCGCTTTGGCGATTATATGAATTCAATTCCGCTGCCAGCCATGCTGTCGATTTTCAGAGCCGAGCAGTGGGACAATCTCGGCCTCATGGTGATCGACGCCCCGATGATTTATTCGATTGTGGATGTGCTTTTGGGGGGTCGCAAGGGCACCACCCAGATGCGCATCGAGGGTCGGCCCTATACCACCATCGAACGCACCCTGGTCGAAAGGTTGGCCGGGCAGATACTCGCCGACCTTTCGACGTCATTCGACCCAGTCTGTGACGTAAATTTCCGTTACGAACGCACGGAGGTAAATCCGCGCTTTGCGGCTATCTCTCGCTCTTCCAATGCTGCCATCCTCGTCAAACTGCGGCTCGAGATGGACGAGCGCGGCGGGTGCTTCGAGATCGTCCTTCCTTACGCGACCTTGGAGCCAATCCGCGACCTGCTCCTGCAGCAGTTCATGGGCGAGCGGTTTGGCCGCGACAACATCTGGGAAACGCACTTGGCGGAAGAACTCCGTGAAACTGATGTCGAGCTCGACGCCGTACTAGGCGAGCAAACAATGAACTTGTCTGAAGTGCTGGCCTTAAAGGTGGGAAGCCAGATCACATTCCCGCTCGCGGTCGATGACCCAGTGGAGTTACGGTGCGGCGGCGTCCCGCTCTTTCTTGCAAGAACCGGCAACCGGCGGAACCGCGTCGCAGTTCAGATCGAGGAGCGATTGTTGGCAGGGGAAGCCGCGACGTGAAGCGCTGGGTGGAGTTTCCATGACGCCGTTCTGGAGTTTAGCCGCTGACGCCCTGCTGGTTTTGTTTCTCATCATGACGATTGTCACAGTCGTCAGGCTCGACGGCGCGTTGCGGGTCGTTCGCCGCGACCGCGGCGTTTTTGAGGCCTTGATCACCAATTTGTCCTCAGCCACCGAGTCTGTAAAGGTCGGTATCCAGGCGCTCCGGGACGAGGCCGATAGAGCCGCCCGACATATCGAGCAGTGTTCGCAAGACGCCGATAAGATGGCCACCGACCTGTCCTTCCTGATCGAGGCCGCCGACCGTGCCGGCACGCGACTAGAGGAGCGGCTTCGCTCCGTCCGCCCTTCAACTGTCGTCCCGGCCCACGAGAGCAAAACGGTGCGCATTACCCGCAAGTTGCGCACCGGTCAGCTCATTCCGAAACGTCATCACGACGGGACGTCGATTGAAACGCTGACACCTGTGCCAGCCCCGAGTCCAAAAGCATCAGCGCATCCCATTCTGGCCAAGGTTCCCGCGGCCGCAGCCGGACAGGGTTCACGGTCGGGCGGCCTGTTTGGACAAGCAGGCATTACAACTCGGAGCCGCAGCCACGCCGTCGTCGCGGCAGTCTCTGCAATCGCTGTCGATCCCGATATGCCAGGAGCGTCTCAGGACGTCACCTCGGCCAAGAAGATGAGGTAATTCGGAATGAGTGCGGTAATTCCATCAAGCAAGTTATTGCCCGTAACAGCGTTAGTGGCCGGCCTGGTCGTTGGAATGAAGGTCATCGCGCTGGCCACAACGATAGCTGCCTCTCCCGGGTTGCGGGCCGAAGGTACCCACATCCTGACGTCGGCGGCTGACACTAGGATTACGTTGGCCAACGCCAATGCTGCTTCTTCCAAGGTCGGCGATGGCACGGCAATCCCACAGGCTTCGGCACTGCATTCTTCCATTACAGCGCTGCCATTCGGGCTGCCCACCCTCCCCTTACCTGTCATGATCCCGTCAGATATGCCGGGACAGGCGCTTCCGAGCCGCGTCCTGTCCGTACAGGGCGTGTCGCCGCAGAAAACAGCTCTGCCAGTGACATCCTTGCCGGTCCTGGGCGTTGCCACCGCCGCCGTTTCCCCAGAGCCCGCCCCCATTCAGCCCCTACTTGTCCAGCCTCCGGAGTCAGTGCAGGCGACGAACCCGCCTGTCGCCACGCCCGACACCTTAAAGGTTCGCAGAAGCCAGGTCGAAGAGCGTGAGCAGAAGCTTGTCGAACGCGAAGCGACGATTGCCGCCGCCGACAAACATCTATCCGAACGCGTCGGCGAGTTGACGGCCCTTCAGGCCCGTTTGCAGGCATTAGAGAGCGGATTAAAGGAGCGGGACGAGGCGAACTGGGCCGGTATGGTCAAGACATACGAAGGCATGCGCCCGAAAGATGCCGCATCGATCTTCAACGCTTTAGAGAAATCCGTGCTGCTCGAGCTTCTTGACCGCATGAAGCCAGCGAAGGCCACTCCGGTGATCGCGGCGATGGATCCCGAGAAGGCTCGTCAGGTGACCGCCGATCTCGCGGCTAAACGCACGCGTTCCACGACGGTCGCGAACTGAACCTTCCAAGGACAATCAAAATGGCCCTGGATACCAGCACAAACATTCTTATTGTCGACGATTACAAAACGATGCTCCGCATCATTCGCAACCTCCTGAAACAGATCGATTTTGAAAATGTCGAGGAGGCCAGCAATGGCCGAGACGCTTTTACAAAGCTGCAGACTGGCGACTTCGGCTTGGTCATTAGTGATTGGAATATGGAACCAGTCACCGGCCTTCAATTGCTGCAGCAGATACGTGCCGACATCAGACTTAAGATTATTCCTTTTATCATGGTGACCGCCGAGAGCAAAACGGAGAACGTCATCGCCGCAAAGCAGGCGGGGGTCTCCAACTATATTGTCAAACCTTTCAATGCGGAGACGCTACGCGAGAAGATCGGCAAGGTACTCGGCCATGCATGAGACGGTGATAGTCGGTCGCCTCCTTATTATGTCTCGCCAGCGAGGACAAGTGACTCATAGGCTACCAAGCACAGTCTCAAGCGGTTCTGCGTTTCGCAATCATGCGCCCTCTTGGAGCTTAAAACAGAAGAAGGGAGCCAAGATAGGGCCGGCAGCCCCATTTTTGTCAACGAACTCGCATTTAGATTGTAGCAGCAACCTAGATCCAAACTGCCGGCTCGAGTTTTCACCCTGCTGCTTTCATGGCGACAGCCCTAATATATCTGCGGACAATAGATCGCGACCAGCTTTCGTCGAGGTCTCTCACTGGGTCAAGGCGGCTGCAGCCCGAATGCCTATAGGGTGCATCGCACCGGTCGATCGCTGTGAGCTGAACACTGGCGGGCTTGGCTTCATAGGTCGGAAGTGTTCAGAGCTGAGAAGTTGCCAGGTATGACTCGCGGATTGCTTCGAACATCCGCCAGTCCGCCGACAGCAAATAGGTATCGGACGCCCGGTGTTGGTGCAACGTTACAAGTTCCTGACCAGCTACACAAAGTCCTCGGTGGTCGCGTTATTGACATTCATAGTGAAACCTGCCTTTTGATTGCGGCATTTGCAAGGCGGCCATCCAATCGGCTCCACGCCTCCAGGCGGAAGCTTGGATCGCAGCCTCCTTGGGTGCAAGCGAGCCTTTGCTTTGATTGCGTCGTCGGCATCAGCCCTGTCGCTGCCGGCGATGATGCATCTACAGGTAAAGTCAACTTTAACACGTCCAGTTGGACCCGCGGACAGCCCTCGGCGTATTGCGAAAATGACACCCAAATAGAACCTGGGGCTTCGACGAGAACAGTCGACGTGATCGCATGTGCGGCTCAGCATGACAAATTGATGCAGCTGATGTGCCAAATGCAAAGGCCTGCGTACGTGCGGCATCGAGGCCGATATTTAGTTGAAGCAATCAGACAGTATGATCCACTCTTCATTGACGATAGTGTCGTGGGTCTAAATTGTCGGCAGGATAGCTCTGTCCAATTTGTCGACATCGATTGCTT
>JANXVC010000009.1 GCA_025351925.1 Rhodospirillales bacterium
TGACAGGCTTTTCGCGATCAAAGCATATCCGCCGTTGGCACGGTCAGAATAACGGCGAGTGTCGGTCAAAGTGACGCTGGGCGAGGCTGTCGGGCTGACCCCGCAACGGGCCACCAGAGCGAGGCTGCTGGCGAGCAGTTGGCGCATCTGATACTGAATTAGACATGTCGCCGCTTAGAGCGCACGGGGGAGGAAAATGAACGCTTCGAATTGCCAAGTTCTGGCAGGTTTGGTGACGCCAGGGTTCCGGCGCTGGCCTTTGCATCTCCTGCCGGCGCTGGCCATGGCTCTTATGTTGACCCTGCGTCTCGCCGGCGCCGTCCACGCGCAGGAGCCGCTTAAACTGGGCGTCCTCAACGACCTCGGGGGTTCATTTGCCGATCTCGGCGGGAGGGGCTCGGTTCTGGCCGCGCAGATGGCGGTCGATGATGCCGGCGGGAAGGTGCTCGGCCGGCCGATCGTCATCATCTCGGCAGACAGCCAGAACAAGCCGGATCTGGCGACTGGCATCGCCCGGCGATGGTTCGACGCGGAAAAAGCCGAAGCCATCATCGACCCGGTGCCTTCGAACGTGGCGCTCGCCATCATCGACTTAGCGAGAGAGCGCAACAAGATGGTCATCGTTGCCTCGTCCGGCCTGGCTGACGTAACGGGCAAGGCGTGCAGCCATACCAGCTTCCAATGGGCCTACGACACCTTGGTGCTGGCAAACAGCACCGCATCGACCGTGGTCAAAGAGGGCCATAAGAAATGGTTCTTCATCACTGCCGACGTCGCCTTCGGACACTCGCTGGCGAATGCGAGCAAGGCGGTTATCCTGGCGAATGGCGGGACCGTGGTGGGCGAGGTCGAGCACCCGTATATCACGTCCGATTTCTCCTCGTTCATCCTCCAGGCCCAGGCTTCGGGAGCAGACGTGATCGCGCTCGCCAATTCCGGGGCTGATGCCACGAACTCGGTCAAGCAGGCGATCGAGTTCGGGGTCGGGCAAAACGAACAGAAGCTTGTCGCTTTGCTCGCCTTCGTAACCGACATCAAAAGCCTCGGCCTTGAACGGGCCAAGGGCCTCCTGCTCACCGAATCCTTCTATTGGGATTTGAACGACGAGACGCGGGCTTGGTCGAAACGCTTCGGCGAGCGTTTCGGCGGCCGCATGCCCTCCATGGCGCAGGCCGCGGTCTATAGCGGCGTGTCCCATTATCTCAAGGCGATTGCCGCGGCCGGCACCACCGATGCGCGCGTGGTAGCGGACAAGATGCGCGAGCTGCCGATCAACGACTTCATGATGAAGAACGGGCGAGCGCGAAACGACGGCCGCATCGTCCATGATTTCTTTCTTTTCCAAGTCAAGGCGCCACAAGAATCGAAAAGCCCCTGGGACCTCTACAACCTAATTCGCACCGTGCTTGCCGCCGAGGTCACGCCGCCCGAAGGCGGCACGGGATGCCCTTTCTAAGCATTCTGCGCCGCGCCTTGCTGCGTCCAGACCCCATCCGCCGTGGCGAGGGTGGCGGCGATCGCGACGGCGTCCACCCAGACGGTGACGAGGTCGAAGCCCGAGCGCGCCATCCGCGCGGCATACTGCGCGGTGGCCGCGTGGATCGCGGCCCGCCTCCCGGCCGTGCGGCAGGCGGCGAAGACGCGGGCGATGGCGTCCTGCATCTCAGGCTCCTGGCGGTCCTGGCCGGCGCCGAACCCGAGCGACAGGCCGAGGTCTCCGGGACCGACGAACAGGCCGTCGAGCCCGACGGTCGCAGCCATGGCCTCGCACTGCTGCAGCCCCTCGCGCGTTTCGATCATCGCGAAGACCAGCGCCTGCTCGGCGGCGGCGAATGCGTCCGAGCCCGGCCGCAGCGCCACGCGGGTCGGCCCATGCGACCGGCGACCAGCCGGCGGGTAGCGGCAGGCGGCGACCAGCGCCTCGGCCTCGGCGACGCTCTCGACCTGCGGCGCGATGACGCCGGCGGCGCCCGCGTCGAGCACGTAGCCGACCAGGGCCGCGTCGATGCCGGGCAGGCGGACCAGGGGGGCTGCGCCGTGCGCCGCGATGGCGCGGATCGCGTGCACCGCCGTATCGCGGTCGAACAGGCCGTGCTGCAGGTCGAGGGTGACGGCCTCGGCAATGCCACTGGCGGCGACCATTTCGGCTAGGTACGCGTCGGGGATGGTCAGCCAGGCATTGCGCGCCGCCCGGCCGGCCGCCCACGCCGCACGAACCGGACGCGCCGGCGTGTCCGTCAGGGTGGCTGGCTTGTCGGTCATGGATGACATTCCTCCTGATGCGTGTCGCCGGTAAGCCGGCGCCATAGCGATGGGGGCTGTTCAGGCCGGCCGGATCGCGATTAGCCTGGATCGGAGCAAAGCATGCCCCTTCCTTGCTCGCAACGGAGCAGACTATGCCGACCCGCATCCATACCTCAGATGATAGGCCATTCGAAGGACCCGTTGCGCGTGAGGGGCGTCTAATGGCTGAGAGCGCGGCCAAAACGACGCGAACCCACCGTGCCCTCGCGGGGGCGCTTTCGATTGCCGACCTCCGGCTCCTCGCGCGCCGCAGGCTGCCCCGGGCGGTGTTCGACTTCATCGACGGCGGTGCAGGCGACGAGGTCACGCTGCGTGACAATGAGGCTGCATTCCGGGATTGGGTGCTGCTGCCGCGCGTCGCGGTCGATGTCAGCCGCCGCTCGATGCAAACGACCATCGCCGGCAACCGGTCTGAACTACCGCTGATGCTGGCGCCGACCGGCCTCGCCGGCTTCTTCTGGCCGTCGGGGGAAATGGCGGCCGCGAGCGCCGCGGCCGCGGCAGGCATTCCGTTCTGCCTGTCGACCAATTCGGTCGCCTCGATCGAGGCGGTCGCAAAGGCGGTTCCGGACGGAGAGCGCTGGTTCCAGCTCTACTTCCTCAAGGACCGGGACTGGATGCATGCGCTCGTCAAACGGGCCAAGGATTCGGGCTATCGCGTGCTCTGCATCACCGTTGACCTCGCGGTCCAGGGTCGGCGCGAACGCGACGTGCGGAACGCTTTCACCATGCCGCTCCGCCCGCGTGCTGCGACGATCCTCGATTTGGCGCGCCGGCCGCGCTGGCTCGCCGGCGTGCTCTCGTCGCCGCCGGGCCTGGGCAACTTCGAGACTCCGGACCGGCGGCACTTCACGTCGGTCGCCCAGCACGTCGCTTCCTTGTTCGACCCGTCCGTGACCTGGGACGACGTGGCCCGGCTTCGCGAGCTGTGGCCGGGACCGGTCGTGATCAAGGGCGTGCTGCACCCGGACGACGCCCGCAAGGCGGTCGAGATCGGCGCGCAGGTCATCATGCTGTCCAACCACGGCGGCCGGCAGCTGGACCATGTCCCGGCGCCGATCTCCGCCTTGCCCGGCGTCGTTGCGGCCGTGGGCGGGCGGGCCGAGGTCATCCTCGACGGCGGCGTGCGGCGCGGCACGGACATCCTGATGGCCCTGGCACTTGGCGCTTCGGCGTGCAGCATCGGCCGGCCGTTCCTGTGGGGCCTGGCGGCCGCCGGCCAGGAGGGTGTGACCCGCGCGATCACCATCCTGCGTGACGAACTCGACAACGCGATGACCCTGCTGGGAACGGCCCAGATCGGCGACGTCACCGCCACGCACGTGCAAGCTCGCCGTGCGGGCCCGGCATGGGCGTGAGGCGCGCCGCTCCAGTGCGCGTCGGCGCGCTTAATGCGCCTTGCTGGGGTCGTCTTTCGGATCGACGTAGTTAAGCCCAAACGGACCGGTCCCAGTCACCTGCACGACGGACTCGGTCGCTGCCGTCCAGACGTAATGGGGCATGTTGCCGGGCAGATACACGAAGCCACCCGGCTTCATCAGGTCGCCCCGGGCCTTGTCAACTTTCTCGCCCATGCCGTGGTAGAAATCCCCTGACAGTACCGTCAGGTTTTCGGCGGTGGCATGACGGTGCGGTGCCACTAAAGTGTTGGGTGGAAATTTTACCCTGAGGACGAACGGTCCGGGGTTTCCTGGGTCGCCGGCGAGCACCGCGATTTGCGAGCCTTTGGGAAGGTTCGCAGGACCAGTTTGCCAGTTGATTGCAGCCGCGTTTGGCACCAGCGCCATGCTGCTGGCGTCCTCGGCGCCACTCGCCCCAGTCACGACAATCGCAGCGAGAACAGCAACGGTAGAGTAAAGATATTTGCGCACGGCCGTACCTCCCTTGGTTTCACTCGCAATGATTTACCCGACATTGCCAAAATGTCCGGATTATTCCGTCCAATATTATCTATCCGACATTAGCCCGCAACCCCATTTATATGTTTTGCAACGTCTTCGTATAGGCGTAAGGCCCTAAAACAAAGCCTGGCTACCAGTTCACCTGGCTTCGAACCACGCGCATCCTGCGCATCTCCATGCGCAGCTCACTCGCTCGATACGAGATACCCGCCCGCTTACAACTCACCTTGGCCAGCCCAGCCGACGGCGCGCATGGTTGCGGCCCTGCTATCTTTTATCGCTTCGGGGTTGAATGGATCACGGCGGAAAGACTACGGAGCGCGGGCGCGGCGGCCCCAGCCGGGCCTTGAGAAACTGCAGCAACGCTTGGTTGCGTCCCAGTCGCAATCGGTCGGGCAGGGCAACGGCGCTCACGGTTTCGCCAAACTCCGTCTCGACCGACCACGCCTGCAACACCTGCACCAAGCGCCCGTCCGCCAACTCGCGCGTGATGAAAACCAGCGGCAATAGCGCAATTCCGAGCCCGGCCTCCGCCGCATTTGCTACCGCCTCCGGGTGGTTCACGCGGTAGCGGCTTGCCACCCGCAGCGTCACCCGCCGGTCCTCGCCCAGCAGAACCCAGCGGTCGTGGCGGATGTTGCGCCAGTAGCTGAGGCAGGAGTGACCCGTGAGGTCCTCGGGCGTTCGCGGCGCGCCTGCGCCTGCCAAATAGGCGGGGGCGGCGCACATCACGAGATCAAGCCGCATCAGCGGGATCATGACCAGGTCGGGCGTGCGCCGGGCGGACATGCGCAGCGCGAGGTCGATGCCTTCAGCCGCAAGGTCCATCAGCCGGTCCTCCAGCAGCAGCTCGATCTCCAGCGCCGGATGCAGCGCCAAGAACTCCGGCAGCAACCGCCCCACGACGCGGTGCCCCCAACTCACCGGCGCCGTCACCCGGATCAGACCCGCGAGCGTCGTGCGCAGCCCGCGCAGCGCTTCCGACGCGGCGGCCGCGTCCGTCAGCAGCCGCCGTGCGTGCTCCAGGTAAAGCAGTCCCGCGGGCGTCAGTAAAATCCGCCGTGTGCTGCGTGCCAGCAGCGTGACGCCCAACCCCTGCTCGAGCTGCATGAGCCGCTTGCTAACGACGCTTTTCGCCAACCCGAGCTCCTGGGACGCAGCGGTGACGCTTAGGCGTTCCGCTACCCGCACGAAGGCGGTCAGCATGTTGATCGACAGGTCCATTGTTTCCGGTTCGCGAATTTTTTGTCGTGGTAGTATCGCTTGATCCGGAAACAATCGAAAGGCTACGCTTGCCGCGTGGAGACAGTCGTACGCGCCGGCCTCTACGCTGCGGCTGCGGCCTGAAGAACCCGGTGAAGGCCCGGCACTGGCCATTCCAGCGGCATAAAAAGAAACCACACGGGAACGGACAAGGGAAACACCGCCGATGGAACTTATGAAAGTCTATGCCGACCCGATCACGGTCAACTGCCGCAAGGTGCTCGCGGGCCTCGACTTGATCGGCGCGCCGTACGAGCACGTGCATGTCGACTACTTCACCGGCCAGCATAAAGGCGACGAGTACATGGCGCTGAATCCCAACGCCTCGGTGCCGGCGCTGGTCGATGGCGATCTGGTTTTGTGGGAGAGCAACGCCATCCTGATGTATGCGGCGGACAAGGTCGGCAACCACGCCGCCTATCCGACAGACCTCAAGGTGCGCGCCGACATCAACCGCTGGCTGCTGTGGGAAAGCTCCTCGTGGTTCGGCTCCTGCTACGTCTATCTGGTCGAGCATTGCGTGAAGCCGCTGCTGGCGGCTGAGCCCGACCCGCAGGTCATCGCCGTCCAGGACGTGACCTGGAACAAGCTTGCCGGCATCCTCGATGCGCGCCTGGCCCGTCATGACTGGATCGCCGGCGACGCGCCGACGATCGCCGACATAGCCATCGCCGCGCCGATGCACCTGCATCCCTATCAGAAGCTGCCGCTGGCCCAGCATCCGCATCTGCATCGCTGGATGACGGAGCGGGTCGAGACGCTGCCCTGTTGGGAACGGTCCTTCGTCGGCGAGGGTTTCACAACCGAGCGCCGCGCCGCCTGAGCGGCCCGCGCGCAATACAACGAGAGGCACGGACATGGATCAGAACATCGCCGCCACTGCCAACGCCACGACGCAGGACGCGGTGCATGCGACCATCAACTACACGGTCGATAACGGCATTCCGCCCGACTACTATTTTTACGATCCTGAGCCAGGCACCAAGCTCAACCCGCCCGGCACAGACACGCGCGACGTTGTGATCCGCAATGGCTGGCCTACGGTCGATGCGCTCGATCTCGACCGCGAGGGGTTCGTGCTGAAACCCTTCGCGTCCGGCTTTACCGCCTTCGATGACGATGAGGCGGTGAAGCGGGATTTCTATGCAGAAGTCGTCGAGTTCGTGCAGGCGAACACGGGCGCCAAGCGGGTGGTGATCTTCGATCACACCATCCGCAAGCGCCTGCCCGCCGACCTCAGCGCGCAAACCACCGTCAGCCGTCCCGCCGTGCTGCTGGCCCACAGCGACTACACCGTCGCCTCCGGCCCACAGCGCGTGCGCGACATCGTGCCCGACGATGCGGAGGATCTGCTGACCCGCCGCGTTGCGTTTTTCAATGTGTGGAAGTCGCTGCGCGATCCCGTCGAGGAACTGCCGCTGGCGATTTGCGACGCGACCAGCCAGAACGAGGGCGACATGCTGCGCATGGAGCTGAAATACCGTGAGCGCACTGGCGAGATCTATGTCATGCGCCACGCGGAGTCGCACCGCTGGACCTACTTTCCCGGCATGACGGCCGCCGACGCGCTGCTGTTCAAGACCTACGAGAGCGAGACCGACGGCCGCGCCCGCTTCGTCGGCCACACGGCGTTTGAGGATCCGAACATGAAGCCGGACGCCCGCCGCCGGGAGAGCGTCGAGATACGAACCATGGCGTTTTTCTAGTGCATCGTCCAATCGATCTAATCTTTCGATTGGGCAAAGACGCTTGTTGAAACAAAAGGCTAGAGCTTTTCACCGATCTACCTCGATCGGAAAAAGCTCTAGCGTCTTTGTTTTCAGCGTGCCGGCTGATCAGAAGCCCGTCGGAAAAAGCGGGCCGTTCTTATACCCGCATGATCTTCCTTGTGGCATCGTTTCGGCAGCCGCGGGCCGCAACGTCACAGACCGGTCATAAGACCGGTGTCCAACGGCACAACCTCAACCTCGTCCCGCACGTCGCCCGCTCCGGACGCGTTCCGCGCCGCAACCAGCAGCGCCGCACGCGTATGCTCGTCAGGCACCGTGCCCTGCAGCGCGACGATGCCGTGCTCCACGCTGATGGCAACGCTGCGCGCGGTGAACCAGGGCTGACGCTCCAGCTCCGCCCGCAGCAGGCCCAGGATTTCAGCGTCACTGCCCCCCTTCGCCGCCGCAGCGCCTAGCACAGCACCCACCGCGCTCAGCAGATCGAAGCGGCTGACCATCCCGACCACCGCATCGTCCCGGAGAACCGGCAGGCGCTTGATGCGCCTCTGCTCCATCAGTTCGATCACATCCTGAAGCGGCGTGTCCTCCGTGACCGTCGCCGGGTCGTGGGTCATCAAGTCCCCGACCTGGCGGCTATGGGTCCGGACATACTCGTCAGCGCTCAGGCCAGCGCCATAGAGAAATTTCCACCAGCCGGACCGGCGAGAGTCGCTGGTCCCCACCTCGACCCGCCGCAGCAGGTCGCCTTCCGTCAACATCCCGACCAAGCCGCCCTGCGCATCCACGACGGGAAGGCCGCTGATTCCGCGGTCCAGCATCAGGCGGATTGCCTCGCCGAGCGACGCGTTCACCCGTAGCGTCACCACGGACCGTGTCATGACATCGCTTGCGTTCATGGAACCCCCTCACTTGCCCATTTTGGCCCTGGTAACGCGGCCGCAGCAGGGGCGCATTGATTGAGATCAATCCGGTCGGAGGCGCCGCCTCAATGAGGTCCTTGGCCGGCGAGCAGGCATACTGATGGCGGGCCACAACCCGGAAGCGTGCGTTTTTGCATTCCGGCTCGCCAGCTTTAGTTCACCCGCCCGGTAAGCGAATGCCCAATAATGTATTGGGCGGGGCTGGAGCCGGGCTGCGCATGCCGCGTCTGCCGGAATAATTGCCCGGTGGCGCTTGTGAACCCTACGATCACAGATCGCCGCGTACTTCGGCGTCGATAAGGAGACCTGCATGGCCGAACGCCAGTGTCCCGATCGCGGTCCGATCCCGGCCCCGACCGGCACGGTAGTTTCAGCCCAGGGGGCTGTCGTTGACGTGGGCTTCGTGACCGTCCCGTTGCCGGCGATCAACACCGCCCTGATCGTCGAGTGGGACCGGCCCGAGCCGCTGGTGCTCGAAGTGCACAGCCACGTCGATACAACGACCGTGCGCGCCATCGCGCTGCACGCCACCGCCGGCCTCAAACGCGGCACGCCGGTCCGCAGCACCGGGGGCGCCGTTGCCGTGCCGGTCGGCGAGGCCGTGCTTGGCCGCCTGCTGGATGTGGTCGGGACGCTCCGCGACAACGGCGCCGCCCTGCCGCCCGGCACGCCGCGCCGCGGCATCCACAACCAGCCGCCGACGCTCGAGGAGGAGACCTCGACGACGGCGGTGTTCGAGACCGGCATCAAGGTGATCGACATGCTGTCGCCGCTGGCCCAGGGCGGCAAGGCGGCCATGTTCGGCGGCGCCGGCGTGGGCAAGACCGTGCTGGTGATGGAGCTGATCCACGCCATGGTCGAGAAGTACGAGGGCATCTCGGTGTTCGCCGGCGTCGGCGAGCGCTCGCGCGAGGGCCACGAGCTGCTGACCGACATGCAGGGGTCCGGCGTGCTCGCTCGCACCGTGCTGGTCTATGGCCAGATGAACGAGCCGCCGGGCGCGCGCTGGCGGGTGCCGCTGACTGCACTGACGATCGCCGAGCATTTCCGCGACCAGAAGCATCAGAACGTGCTGCTGCTGATGGACAACGTGTTCCGCTTCGTGCAGGCGGGCAGCGAGATTTCGGGCCTGCTCGGGCGCCTGCCGTCGCGCGTCGGCTATCAGCCGACGCTGGCGACCGAGGTCGCGTCATTGCAGGAGCGCATCGCTTCCGTCGCCGGCGCCGCGGTGACCGCGATCCAGGCCGTGTATGTCCCGGCGGACGACTTCACCGACCCGGCGGTCACCGCGATCTCGAGCCACATGGACAGTATCATCGTGCTGTCCCGCACGCTGGCCGCCCAGGGCTTCTACCCGGCCATCGATCCGCTCGCGTCCTCGTCCGTCCTGCTTGATCCGCTCGTTGTCGGGGAGGAGCATTATCGCCTCGCCGAGCGTGTCCGTGAGGCGTTGGCGCGCTTCAAGGACCTGCAGGACATCATCTCGCTGCTCGGCATCGAGGAGCTTGGCGCCAGCGACCGGCTGGTGGTCAACCGCGCCCGCCGGCTGCAGCGCTTCCTCAGCCAACCGTTCGTCGTGACCGAGGCCTTCACCGGCACGCCGGGCCGCAGCGTGCGCCGGGCCGACACGCTCGCCGGCTGCCGGGCCATTCTCGACGGCGAGGCCGACGGCTGGGCCGAGAGTTCTTTGTACATGGTGGGCACCCTCGACGAGGCGCGGCAGAAAGAGGCGGCCGCGACGGTCGCGCACGCCGCATGAGGCCCGATTACATGAGTCAGGATACATGAGACTCCGCGTGGTCACGCCGCTTGAGGTCGTCGTTGATGAGGACACGGTCGTTGCCGTCCGCGCCGAAGACGCGAGCGGCAGCTTCGGCATCCTGTCGGGGCACGCCGACTTCCTCACCAGCCTGGCGATCTCCGTCGTAAGCTGGGAAAAAACCGACGGCGTGCGGCACTACTGCGCCGTGCGCCGCGGCGTGCTGGCCGTCACGGCCGGGCGCGACATCGCCATCGCTACCCGTGAGGCGATCCGCGGCGATGACCTCGTGACGCTCGACCAGACGGTGCTCCGCCGCTTTCGCGCCGACATCGAGGCCGAGCGGGCCGACCACGCCGACAGCTCCCGCCTGCAGCTCGACGCGATCCGCCAGATCGTGCGGCACCTGGGCGCGGCTGGCCGCTCCCGGCCAGGAGTGCTCGGATGAGCGCGCCCGATGCCGACCCGAACGAACGCGATCCGCTGGTCAACGGCGTGCGGCTCCGCGCCACGCGCCACCAGCGATGGCTGCGGGATGGCGAGCCCTCGGTGGGGCGCCGTCTGGCGCAGATCGGCGTGCTCGGCTGGATGATCGTGCTGCCGATGCTGCTCGGGATGTTCGCCGGACGCTGGCTCGACGGCCGTTTCAACTCGGGCGTGTTCTGGACCGCCCCGCTGCTGCTGGCCGGCTTGGCGCTCGGCTGCTGGTCGGCCTGGCGGTGGATGCAGAGCGCATGACCGGCGCTTTTCCGTTCTGGACCGCCCTGTTCGCCGTCGCCCACGTTGCACTCGGCGTTATGCTCGGGCTGGTTTATTTCCACAGCCTGTGGTGGAACGTCCGCCTGCTGGCGTCTGGCACGCCGTCACGGACCGCCGCTGGGATGGCCGGGCGCCTCGCTTTGCTTGCCTGCGTGCTCGCACTGATCAGTGTCGAGGGTGCCGCGGCGCTGCTCGCGACCGGTGCCGGACTATTGGTCGGGCGAACCATCGTCCTGCACAGCGTCCGGGTGGCCACGCCTTGAACTCGCCGCTCTCCAGCGTCCCGCTGTTCCATGTCGGCCCGGTGCCGGTCGCCGCCGCCGTTGTCGTCACCTGGGGCATCATGGCGCTGCTGGTCGGCGGCAGCGTCCTCGTCACCCGGCGGCTGTCGCTCGTCCCCTCCAAGACCCAGGCGGCGTTCGAGCTCCTGGTGGATGCGGTCGATAGCCAGATCACCGAGACGATGCAGATGGCGCCCGCGCCCTATCGCGCGTTCGTCGGCACGCTGTTCGCCTTCATTTTCGTCGCCAACTGGTCGGTGCTGCTGCCCGGCGTCGAGCCGCCGACCGCGCGCCTCGAAACCGACGCGGCCTTGGCACTGATCGTCTTCGTCGCGGTGATCTGGTTCGGCGTCCGCGCCGGCGGCGTCCGCGGCTACCTCGCGAGCTTCGCGGTCCCCAGCCCCATCATGATCCCGCTCAACTTCCTCGAAAGCCTCACGCGCACCTTCTCGCTGCTGGTGCGCCTGTTCGGCAACGTGATGAGCGGGGTCTTCGTGGTGGGCATCGTCGCCTCGCTCGCCGGCCTGCTGGTGCCGCTCCCGCTCATGGCGCTCGACCTGCTGACCGGCGCGGTGCAGGCGTACATCTTCGCCGTGCTGGCGATGGTGTTCATCGCCGGCGTGGTGGCCGACGGCCGGCCGGTCCCACTTCAGCCCAGCACTCCCCAAAACGATCAAAGGACCCCGCCATGAATTGGCTAGCGCTCGCAAGCATCGTATCAGCCGCCGTGGCCGTATCGTTCGGGGCGATCGGCCCGGCGCTCGGCGAGGGCCGCGCAGTGGCCGCCGCCATGGACGCCATCGCCCGGCAGCCGGAGGCCGCAAACACTATCTCACGGACGCTGTTCGTCGGACTCGCGATGATCGAGACCATGGCGATCTATTGCTTGGTGATCGCGCTGCTGCTGCTGTTCGCGAACCCATTGCTGAAGTAGCGCCATGACGATTGACTGGTGGACGCTCAGCCTGCAGACCACGAACGTCGTCATCCTGATCTGGCTGCTCGGACGGTTCTTCTGGCGGCCGGTCGCCGCGATGATCGAACAGCGCCGGGTCGCGGCGCAGCAGGCCCTCACCGCTGCGGAGGCCAAGGACGCCGAGGCCACGGCGGCGTTGGCTGAGATCGGCCATACCCGTGCCGGCTTTGGACGGGAGCGGGAGGCGCTTCTCGACGCCGCACGCGAGGCCGCCGAGCACGAGCACGCTGCACGGCTGATCCAGGCCGAGGCGGAGACGACCGCCCTGCAGGCCGCAGCAGCGACGCAGCTGGACCGGGAAAAGTCCGCCGCCGAGCAGGCCTGGATCGACCGCGCGGGCCGGCTGGCCGTAGAGATCGCCACCCGTCTGCTCGGCCGGCTCGATGGCCCGGCGCTGCACGCCGCCTTCCTGGACGGGCTATTGCGCGAGATCAACGCTTTGTCAGCGGATGCGCGGCGTGCAGTCGCACCGGCGGGCGCGGCCATCGAGGCAGTCAGCGCGGAGCCGCTCGATCCCGCCGAACAGGCGCGTTGCGGCACCGCCATCGCCGGGGCGCTGCAGACCCAGCCGCGGATCACCTTCAAGGTCGATCCGACGCTCATCGCCGGCTTGGAGCTGCGCGGTCCCCACTCCGTCGTGAGCAACAGCCTGCATGCAGATTTCGACCGCATCCTCCTGGAGCTGACGCATGACGACCGACGCTAAGATGGGCGACGCTGAGACGGATACTAAGACGGGCGCCGACGCTTGGCTCGAACGCTCGCGCACGAAGCTCGCCGCCATGGCGCTGGGTCCACGCACCGAGCAGCTCGGTCGCGTCGAGCAGGTCGGCGACGGCATCGCCCTCGTCTCCGGGCTGGCGGATGTGCGGCTCGACGAGCTGCTGCGCTTCGAAACCGGCCAGTTCGGCTTTGCCCAGACGCTCGCGCGCGATCATGTCGGCTGTGTGCTGCTGGACGCTGCCGAGGCGATCGAGGCCGGCCAAGCGGTGCGCGGCACCGGCGACGTGGTGCGCGTGCCGGTCGGCATGGGGTTGCTCGGCCGGGTCGTCGATCCGCTCGGCCGCCCGCTCGACGGCCGGGGACCGATCGCCGCCGAGAGCCAGGAGCCGATCGAGCGCCCGGCGCCGGCCATCATCGACCGCGACCTGGTGATCGAGCCGGTGCAGACCGGGCTGCTGGTGATCGACACGCTGTTCGCGCTGGGACGCGGCCAGCGCGAGCTGATCATCGGCGACCGCGCCATCGGCAAGACCACGATCGCGATCGACGCGATCATCAGCCAGAAAACCAGCGACATCATCTGCGTTTACATCGCGGTAGGCCAAAAGAGCTCGAGCGTCCGGCGCGCCATCGACGCCATCCACACCCACGGCGCAGCCGAACGCTGCATCATAATCGTCGCTGGCGCCGCGAGCTCGCCGGGGCTGCAGTGGATCGCGCCGTTCGCCGGGTTCACCATGGCAGAGTATTTCCGCGACCGTGGCCAGCACGCCCTCGTGGTGATCGATGACCTGTCCAAGCACGCGGCGACCCACCGCGAGATCGCGCTGCTGACCCGGCAATCGCCCGGTCGCGAAGCCTATCCCGGCGACGTGTTCTACGTCCATGCGCGCCTACTGGAGCGCGCCGCCAAGCTGTCCCCGGCAAAGGGCGGCGGGTCGTTGACCGCGCTGCCGGTCGCGGAGACCGACGCCGGCAATCTCAGCGCCTACATCCCGACCAACCTGATCTCGATCACCGATGGCCAGATCGTGCTCGACGCCAAGCTGTTTTACGAAGGCCAGAAGCCGGCGGTGGATGTCGGCAGCAGCGTCAGCCGGGTCGGCGGCAAGACCCAAGCACGGGCGCTGCGCGATGCCGCCGACACGTTGCGGCTCGACTACGCGCAGTTCCTCGAACTCGAGATCTTCACCCGGTTTGGCGGCATGCCGGACGCCCGGGTGCGGGACCGGCTGACCCGCGGCGCGCGTATCCGCGCCATTCTCAACCAAGTACAGCACGCGCCGTTGCGGCTCGCCGATGAGGTCGCGCTGGTGACGGCGGTGCAGCAGGGTTTGCTGGACGCCTTGCCGACCGACGCGATTCCGGCGTTCCGCAACCGCCTGCCCGAGGCACTCGACGGTGGAGCGGGCGAGCTTGTGCATCTGATTCAAGGCGGCAAGACACTCGACGCCGCGCAGAAACAGAGTTTGCTCGACGTCGTGCGACGGTTGGTGGAGGCCGTAGCGTTGCCCATGCCCGGTGACCCCGCTTGACGGAACGCCTGGCCGATATCGGCGCGCGCATCGGCGGCATCCGGCAGCTTGGCGCGGTGGTCAATGCGATGCGGGGCATGGCGGCAGCGCGTGCCCAGCAGGCCCAGCGCCAACTCAGCGCGGTGGAGACGTTCTCGGCCATGCTGGCTGCTGCCATCGGGCGCGCGTTGGCGGGCGTCGCCGTCGATGAACTGTCCGGGCCCGGCAGACATGCCCGGCTGGGGCTTGTGCTGTTCTGCGCCGAGCAGGGCTTTGCCGGCGCGTTCAGTGGCCGTGTGCTGGATGCAGTTGGCCCCGATCTTCGAACGGCCAGGGTGTTCCTGATTGGCGCACGCGGCACCGCGACCGCTGCCGAGCGGGGCGTAACGCCCACGTGGAGCGGTGCCATGCCGTCGCGGTCCGATGGCGTGCCACGACTGGCCGATCGGATCGCCGAGGCGCTCTATGCACGGATAGCAAACGGCGACATCGACAGGCTCGACGCCGTCTTTAGCCAGTGGCAGCCTGGTCACGCTGCCCACATCGAGCGCCGGTGCCTGTTTCCGCTCGACAAGTCTCGGTTTCAGAGCCACGCGGAGGTCAATCCACCACTATTGAATCTTACACCCGAGGCATTGCTACGCGACCTTACAGCCGACTATGTGCACGCGCAGCTCTGCGAGGCGGCGCTGCACGCCTTTGCGGCCGAGAACCAGGCGCGTATGGAATCGATGGCCTCGGCGCACAGCGAAATCGAGCGGCAGCTATCCCGGCTGCAGGGTCAGCAACGGGTGGTTCGGCAAGAGGAGATCACGGCGGAGATCATCGAACTCGCCGCTGGCGAGGCGGCGAGCCGGATGAGTGGTCGCTAAGTAGATCAGAACCCGGTGACGCCGGCCATTGGATCGCTGACCGACACAGAATTTTCCACCGCGACAACACCCGCCACCCGTTCCGCTGCGACGCGCAACCCGGTGCGCACAGCGTCTGACTGAACCTGGCCCGCCAGGTGAACGACGCCCTGCTGGACCAAGACGGTGATCTCGCACATCGAGGACCAGTTGTTGCTCTTCAGCTCAGCCAGGATCGCCTCGCGGATCGTTGTATCGTCGGCGGGCAGGTCGGCCTGCCGCTGCATGGCCTGGCCAAGCGCACGCACCAGATCGGCACGGCTGACGATCCCGACAAGCACGCCCGCATCGACGACGGGCACACGCCTGATCCGGCTGTTCTCCATCAGCGCCACGACATCGTTCAGCACTGCAACAGAGGCTACAGTCTTGGGCGTGGGCGTCATGACATCCTCCACCCTATGGGTGCGTGCCCGCGCATAGTCCGTAGCGGCACGGCCGGTGCCACGCAGGAACTTCAGCCATCCCGGCCGGTGCGGCGCGGTTCCAAGCTCGGTTCGCCGCAAGAGGTCGCCCTCGGTCAGCATGCCGACCACGTGGCCGGATTGATCGAGCACGGGCAAGCCGCTGATCCGGCCTTCGACCATCCTGCCGATGGCATCGGCAATCGTCGTATCGGGCCGCAAGGTGGCGACCTCGCGCGTCATGATGTCACCGGCCTGCATGGGAATCTCCTGATTGCTGATGCAGCGTGAACCCATTGGGCGGTCCCTGCCTTGATACAGGTCAAAAAGCCCTGGGCGCCGCAGAAGCCTCGCATGTTTGACTCAGATCAAAGCCTTTGGACGTGGACGGGTGCAGAGACTGCATGGTTCAAACTTCGGGAGGTTTTCAATGCGGGTTGACGAGGTCATGACGACAGGCGTGGCGACGGTGCGCGCGGATGCCTCGATCAGCGACGCGATCGCCACCATGGAGGCGCAGCATATCAGCGGGCTGCCCGTGCTGGACGACAGCGGCGCGCTGGTCGGCATGCTGACCGAGGGGGACCTGCTCAAGCGGGTCGAGACCGGCACCGCCGGACATCGCCGGGCCGGATGGCTCGACGTGGTGCTCGGGTCCGGCCGCGGTGCGAGCGACTACGTGCGGACGCATAGCCGATGCGTCGGAGACTTGATGAGCCGGGAGGTGGTCACCGCGACCGAGGCGACACCGCTCAAAGAGGTGGTGGCGCTGATGGAAAAGCTGCACGTTAAGCGGCTGCCGATCGTCCGGGACGGCGCGCTCGTCGGCATCGTCAGCCGTGCCGACCTGGTGCATGCCCTCGGCCTCGCACTGAAGGCGGAGGCGGCCGGCGGTTCGGCCGATGTGCTGATCCACGAGCGGCTGCAGGCGGACCTCCGGCAGCAAAGCTGGTTCTCGTCGGGCGATATCAGTTTCACCGTCAAGGACGGCGTTGTCAGGTACACGGGCGTGTTCAGCGACCAGCAGGTGCTTGGCGCGCTGCGCGTGGCGGCGCAGAACACCGCCGGGGTCACCGGCATAATGGAGGAGTTGGAATGGATCGACCCGGTTGTCGGAGTGGTTTTCTAACCGCAGCAAGGACGATCGCCGCGCCGGCTCAAGATTTCAGACTATGCAATGCAACAAGGTTCTTGATCCGGAACTAGAATTACATCGGATAAAGCTGCTTCTTTACGATAAAACAAATAGTCAGAGATTTGTTCCGGTCCACTTTGATCGAAAAAGCTCTAGCATCCCGGACTTTAACTTTGTTCTAGTAACGAACTCCAGTTCCGGACCACTAGTGGTGCAAATCAGACGGAAGAGTCCGTCCGATCTGCACCACTAGCCTTTGTTTGGTGGACCGATTTACCTAACGCTTGGGAACCAAGCATTAGGATCGGACCACTAGAGTCTTTGTTTTCAGCATGCCGACCCATCAAAAGCTCGCTGAAAGTGTCTGCTCATCTCCCCCGTTGATCTGGAATGTCTGGCGCTGCGCGTGAGGCGGCTTGACGTGACCCTGATGCTTGGGATTCAAAGCGGGGATGACCGAGCTTCCTGATCTCAGCTGTCTGACGCACGAGGAGAAGGAC
>JANXVC010000014.1 GCA_025351925.1 Rhodospirillales bacterium
CCAAGTTCCTGCAGCAGTCGCTCGCCAGCCAGCCGTTCCTGATCGGTGCCGCGATCATCTCGATCTACATTGTGCTCGGCGTGTTGTATGAGAGCCTGCTGCACCCGCTGACCATCATCTCGACGCTGCCCTCGGCTGGGCTGGGTGCTTTGCTGGCGGTGTTGGTGACTGGCGGCGAGCTGAATGTGCTCGCCATCATCGGCATCGTGCTGCTGATGGGCATCGTGAAGAAGAACGCGATTATGCTGGTCGATTTCGCGCTGGAGGCGGAGCGGGAGCTCGGCATGTCGCCGCATGCGTCGATCCTAGAGGCGTGCCGCGAGCGGTTCCGGCCAATCATGATGACCACGCTGGCGGCGCTATTGGGAGCGGTGCCGCTGGCGCTGGCGTCTGGCACCGGGTCGGAGTTCCGAAGGCCGCTCGGCATCGCGATCTGCGGCGGGCTGATCGTGTCGCAAATCCTGACTCTGTACACGACGCCGGTGATCTATCTGGCGCTGGAGCGGCTGGCAAAAGGGCGGCGGACGCGGATCGAGGCCAGTCCGCAGGAGGTCAGCCCGGCGCCGGCCGAGTAGATGTGTTGGACAAAGTCAGGGCCGTGGTGATGAGCGCCACGTGGCTGAAGGCCTGCGGGAAGTTGCCGGTGAAGCGTCCGGCCTTGGGGTCGTACTCCTCGCTCAACAGGCCGACATCGTTGCATAGTCCCAATAGGCGCTCGAACAGGGTGCGCGCCTCGGCCTCACGGCCCTGCAGGTGCATGGCGGAGGCGAGCCAGAAGCTGCAGGCCAGAAAGGCGCCCTCTCCGGACGGCAGTCCGTCCCCGCCGCCTTCGGTGCGGTAGCGCAGCACGAAACCATCGACCAGCAGGTCGCGCTCGATCGCGGCGACGGTGCCGCGGATGCGTGGATCGTCATGCGGCAGGAAGCCGACAATCGGGATCAGCAACAGACTAGCATCAAGCGCCTTGGCGCCGAAGCTCTGGACGAAGCTGCCGAGCTGTTCGTCGTAGCCGTCGCGGCAGACCGTGGCGTGGATGGCGTCACGAATGTCGCGCCAACGCTCGATGGGTGCCTCCAGGTCGAACGCCTCCACATCCCGGATGCCGCGATCGAAAGCGACCCAGGCCATGACCTTGCTGAAGGTGAAATGCTGCGGGCCGCCGCGGGTCTCCCAGAGGCCCTCGTCCGGCTCCTGCCAGATGGTTTCGAGATGGTTCAGCAGGGAGCGCTGCAGCGCCCAGGTCTCGGTGTTGGTCAACAGCTTGGCGTTGCGGGCCTGGTGCAGCGCGTCCATGACTTCCCCAAATACGTCGAGCTGCAGTTGGGTGGCGGCGGCATTGCCGACCCGCACCGGGGCAGCGCCTTGGTAGCCCGGCAGGAAATCGACCGTCAGCTCCTCAAGCCGCCGCTCGCCGCCGATGCCATACATGATCTGCACCTGCTCAGGGCTGCCGGCGATGCTGCGGTGCAGCCACTCGGCCCAGGCCGCGGCCTCGTCGTAGTAGCCGGTGGCCATGAACGCGAACAGGGTGATTGTGGCGTCGCGCAGCCAGCAGAAGCGGTAGTCCCAGTTGCGCGAACCGGCGAGGCACTCGGGCAGTGAGGTGGTCGGCGCGGCGACGATGCCCCCCGTTGGCGCGTAGGTGAGGCATTTCAGCGTGAGCAGCGAGCGCTTGACCGCGTGCGTCCAGGGACCGTCATAGGCGAGGCGGCCGGACCAGGCGGCCCATTGCTGCTCCGCCGCATAGAGCGCATCCTCCGCGTCCAGGCTGGGCGGTATCGGCAAATGCGACGCGCAGTGGGTCAGTACGAAGCTGACCGAGCTGCCCTTGGTGACCGTGAAGTCAGAGACGGTCTTCATGGTCTCGCCATGCAGGGGAACGCTGGTGCGCAGCACGACCATTTCCGGCCCGGCGATCGCCACGATGCCGTTGCCGCCAGGCCGTTTGGTGACCCAGGGCACTGAGGTGCCGTAGTCGAAGCGCAGCGCCAGCTCCATGCGCATCGGCACCGTGCCGCGCCGGCCCTCGACGATGCGGACGATGCAGCTGTTCGGGCTTTCGGGCACCATAAAGTCGATGATGGCGACCTGTCCGTCCGGACTGTCGAACACGGTCTCCAGCACCAGGCTGCCGTCACGGTAGTGCCGGGTGGCGGGCGCGCTTTGGGCCGCAGGTGCCAGGAGGAAGCGGCCGTTCTGCTCGTTGCCCAGCAGGGCGGCGAAGCAGGCGCCGCTGTCGAAGCGCGGCCAGCACAGCCAGTCGATGCTGCCGTTGCGGCCGACCAGGGCAGCTGTGCTGCAGTCGCCGATGAGGGCGTAGTCTTCGATCGGCAGCGCGTTGGCTCGGGTATCGCTCATGAATGTTCAGGGCTCCGTATCGGCAGCAAGGTTGCATCGAGCCACTCGCGCATGAGGTCCGTCGCCACGGCGGGCCGCTCCATCGGCAGCAGGTGCCCGGCGCCCTCCACCACGCGCAGAACGGCGCCGGGCGTCAGGCCGGCGATCTCGGCCGCGAGGTCCGGCGGCGTGAGCTGATCGCCGGCGCCGACCGCGACCAAGGTGGGCACGGCGACACGCGCGAGGTCCGGGCGGCTATCGAGGCGGGCGACGATCGCGGCCTGCTGGCGCAGGTAGGCGGCCTGGCCGACCCGGTCGGCCATCGCCATCACCTCATCGCACATCGCCTGGTCGCTGAGACGGTCGGGATGCAGCAGCATCGGCATCAGGCGCGGCGTCACTCCCTTGAATTGGTTGCCACGGGCGACCAGCGCCATCAGGCCGCGGCGTCGTCGCGCCTGCTCCGGCGTGTCGGGCCGGGCGCTGGTGTCCATTAGGCATAAGCCGGTCACGCGCTGCGGCGCCAAGCGCATGAGCGCCATGGCCGCATAACCGCCCATGCTGAGCCCGGCCACCGCGAACCGGTCGGGCATGGCGGACAGGGCACGCCGCGCCATGTCGTCCAGCGTATCGTCCTGAGTGCAATCCGCGACGATGCAGCGAATACTGTCGGACAGCGCTGCGACCTGATCGCGCCACAGGCGAGCATCGCACAGCAGGCCGGGGAACAGCAGCAAAGGCGGCCGGCTGTACGGCGGTGTCACGATGGCCATTCCACGGTTATACAACGGCTCATCTGTGCCGAAAAGCTTGACTTTTGCCGCTTATTTACCGATATCCCGGCTGCCATGCGCCGCTTGACGCGATCGCCGTGCGTTGGCGATCAGCCACCCCATACCGTATCGAGATGTATTTTTGACGGATATCACGACCGCCCCCGCGGAAGACGCCGCACACGCCGATCCCATTGCCGCCACGGAGACGGACATCGTCGATGTGGGGCGTGAGGATATGCATGTCGCTAGCGGCACTTCTGGAGAGGTGATACCCGACGTGGAGCACACAGACGTCATGACAGAGGGCGCCATGACAGCAGATGAGGCGGCCTATCACGACGAGACTTCAATCGAGCCGAACGGCTTCACCGATCTTGGCCTGTCGCCTGAAATTCTGCGCGCCATCGACGACATGGGCTATCGCACGCCCACGCCGATTCAGGCGCAGGCAATCCCGACCGTGCTGATGGCGCGTGACGTGCTGGGCTGCGCGCAGACCGGCACCGGCAAGACGGCAAGTTTCGTTTTGCCGTTGATGGACATTCTGTCGGGCAGCCGTGCCCGTGCCCGTATGCCGCGCAGCCTGATACTTGAGCCGACGCGTGAGTTGGCGCTGCAGGTTGCCGAGAATTTTGTGCAGTATGGCAAGTATCTGAAGCTGAACCACGCTTTGCTGATTGGCGGCGAGAGCCTGTCGGACCAGAAAGAGGCCCTGATGAAGGGTGTGGACGTATTGATTGCCACCCCAGGGCGGCTGATGGACTTGTTCGATCGCGGCGGTCTGTTGCTGACTGATACCAAAATTCTGGTGATCGACGAGGCGGACCGGATGCTCGACATGGGATTCATTCCGGATATCGAGAAGATCGTCGGTTTCCTGCCCAAGGCCCGCCAGACGCTGCTGTTCAGCGCGACGATGGCGCCAGAAATTCGGCGGCTGGCCGATGCTTTCTTGTCCAACCCGAAGGAAATCACCGTCAGCCGCCCGGCGAGCGTAGCCTCGACGATCGTGGCCGGGCTGACAGTCGTGGACGACTTGGACAAGCGCGAGGCGCTGCGTCGGCTGATCCGCAGTGAGGACGTGCAGAACGCGCTGATTTTCTGCAACCGCAAGCGGGATGTGGACATCCTTTACAAGTCGCTGAAGCGGCATGGGTTCAGCGTGGGTTCGTTGCACGGCGATATGAGCCAGCCCGAGCGGTTCGCGACGCTGGCGAAGTTCAAGGCGAACGAGATACGACTTTTGGTGTGCAGCGACGTGGCGGCGCGGGGGCTGGACATCGGCGGATTAAGCCATGTGTTCAACTTTGACGTGCCGATTCACGCTGAGGACTACGTCCATCGTATTGGCCGCACCGGTCGCGCCGGGCTGACTGGGCATGCCTTCACGCTGGCTACGCCGGACGACCGGCAGTTCGTCGATGCGATAGAAAAACTCGTTGGCGCTGTGATCCCGCGCATGCAGGTGGAGGGCATGGATCCGGTTGCGTTTGCCGAGGGAGACGGCAAGCGGCGGCGGGGCCGGAGCCGTGTTACCAACGCCGCTCCGCGCGCGGCAAAAACGGCAAAGCCGGTTGCCCCAGTTGCGGCGGAAGCAGATGCAGCGCCGAAGGTGGCGAAGCCGCGTCGCAGCCGGGCAAAGAAGGTCGATCCGGCGGTGACTGAGCCGGAGACGCAGCAGGTTCCAGTGGCTGAGGCGTCTCAGGCGCTGGTAGCTGAGCCCGTTAGTAGTGTTGAGGCGGTTGGAATAGCGCACGCTGCTATTGTGCCGGATGTGATGACGACCATTGAACGGGCGCCGGCTGCGTCCCGATCCAACATGGGCCGCGCTGAGCCACGTCGTGGCGGTCGAAACGAGCCACGCCGGGAGGAGGCGCGTCAGCCTGACGTGCGGGCGCCGGACATGCGGGCGGGCGATGCACGGGGCGAACGCGGGCGGCCGCACGACAACCGTCGCCGGGATGAGGATTTGGGCCCATCCGTGCTGGGATTCGGGGACGACGTGCCGGCGTTCATGCTGCTACGATCCCGTGGCGCCCGTGCCTCCACGCCGGAGACCGTCGAGAGCGAGTAATAGGAGGACCCCAATATGAACGTCACCTCCCCGATACAGCAGCCAGAGGCCGCAGAGGCCAAGCTGACCGAGAACCGGCCTGCAGCCTCCCGCAAGCTCGGTCCGTTCAAGTGGGACGACGCGCTGCTGCTTGAGGATCAGCTTACGGAAGACGAGCGTGCGATGCGCGATGCGGCCCACTCGTATTGCCAGGATAAGCTGTTCACCCGCGTGCTGCAGGCTAACCGGCATGAGCGGTTCGATCGCGAGATCATGAACGAGATGGGCGAGATGGGCTTTCTGGGTGCCACGCTCGATAGCCATGGCTGCGCCGGCGTCGGCTATGTCGCCTATGGCCTGATCGCCCGCGAGGTCGAGCGGGTTGATAGCGGCTATCGCAGTGCCTTCAGCGTGCAGTCCTCGCTGGTCATGTATCCGATCTGGGCGTTCGGCTCCGAGGACCAGAAAGACCGGTTTCTGCCAAAGCTACGCAGCGGCGAGTTCGTCGGCTGTTTTGGCCTGACCGAGCCGGATGCCGGGTCCGACCCGGCCAGCATGCGGACCCGAGCGCGATCGGTCGATGGCGGCTTCATGCTAAACGGGTCGAAGACCTGGATCACCAACTCGCCGATCGCCGACGTGTTCGTCGTATGGGCAAAGAACGACGCGGGCGATATCCGTGGCTACATCCTGGAAAAGGGCATGGGCGGCCTGACCGCGCCGAAAATCGAGGGCAAGTTCGCGTTGCGGGCCTCGATCACCGGCATGATTATGATGCAGGACGTCTTTGTGCTGGCGGGCAACGAGTTGCCAGACGTGAAGGGACTTCGCGGGCCGTTCAGCTGCCTGAACAACGCACGCTATGGCATCAGTTGGGGCGCCTTGGGCGCGGCGGAGTTCTGCTGGCACCAGGCACGCAGCTATACGATGGAGCGGCAGATGTTCGGCCGCCCGCTGGCGCAGACGCAGTTGATCCAGAAGAAGCTCGCAGACATGCAGACCGAAATCACCTTAGGGCTGCAGGGCGCGCTGCGGCTTGGGCGGCTGATGGAGGAGGGCCGGGCAGCGCCTGAGATGATCAGCCTGATGAAGCGCAACAACTGCGGCAAGTCGCTCGACATCGCCCGGGTGTCTCGGGACATGCACGGTGGGAACGGCATCGCCGACGAATACCATGTGATTCGGCATGTAATGAATTTGGAAGCCGTGAACACCTATGAGGGCACGCATGACGTGCACGCGTTGATCCTTGGCCGCGCCCAGACCGGCCTCTCCGCTTTCGGCGGATAGCTCCGCGCCCATCCGCGTCCAGCGCATGGGCGCGGACGGGGATGGGGTTGCCGCGTTGCCGAACGGGGCTGCGCTGTTCATTCCGGATACGCTTCCAGGTGAGTTGGTGCAGCCCGGCGTCTTATCGCGACGCGGCGAGGCTTGGACCGCCGAGGCTGTCGTACTGGAACCGTCCGGCGATCGGATTGCTCCGCCCTGCCCGCATTTTGGTCCTTGTGGCGGCTGCACCCTACAGCATTGGCAAGATGACGCCTATGCTAACTGGAAGGTTATGCAAGTAATCGATGCGCTCCGGCGCATGGATGTATCGGCGGCCACCCCTATTCTAGCCCGCACCCCTCCTGCCGCCCGGCGCCGCATGGATTTGGCCATCCGCCGCGAGGGCCCGGTCATACGGATCGGGCTGCACCGGCGCCGGTCGCGTGAGATCGTGGACATGCATTCCTGTCCGGTGCTGCACCCAAAGCTATTTGCGTTGGTTCAGGCGCTGCGCCCGGTGCTGCAGCGGCTGACCGGGCTGCGGCGAGAGGGTTCGGCCGTGGTGAACCTGCTGGATAGCGGGCCAGACCTGCTGCTGCGCACGGATGCGCCGCTCACCGCCGGCGACCGCGTGCTGCTGACGGCGCTGGCGAATGCGCATGGGCTGCCGCGTATCAGTTGGGAGCCTGGCCAGGCACGGGGCGGCACCGGGCTGACGGAACCGGCCTGCAGCCTGCGTCCGGCGACGACATCGTTCAACGCGGTCGTCACGACGATACCGCCGGGCGCGTTTCTCCAGGCGTCACGTGAGGGCGAGGCGGCGATTGTCGCCGCCGTGCTGGCGGCGTTGCCGGCGAGCATGGCGGCGAAGGCGCGGATCATCGAGCTATTTGCCGGGACCGGCAGCATCACCCATGCCTTGGCGACACGCGGCCGGGTGCAGGCGTATGAGGGCGATACGGCGGCGTATGGCGCGTTGCGGCGGGCGGCCAATCCTCGAGTGCTAGCGACCCAACGGGACCTCGCCCGGCAGCCATTGCAGGCAGCCGAACTAAAAGGCGCCGGAGCGATCGTCCTGGACCCGCCGCATGGCGGCGCGCTGGCGCAGATGCCGGCGCTGGCCGTGAGTGGGGTGCCGATCGTCTATGTGAGCTGCAACCCGGCAGCGCTGGCGCGTGACGGGCGGGTGCTGTTGCAGGCCGGATACCAAGTCGCGTCGGTTGCGGCCATCGATCAATTCTTGTGGTCGGCCCGAGTGGAAAGTGTCGTGGCATTCCGCCCGCGTGCGCCGCTGCGGTGATCACATTCCGTGATGCGATCGAGGCTGATCTGCCGGCCGTCGTGCGGCTGCTGGCGGATGACCGGTTTGGACGCGACCGGGAACGGGACAGAACGCCGCTGCCAGAGGGCTATTCGCAGGGTTTCCGGGCCATGCTGCTGCAGGGTGGACGACTGATGCTGGCGGAGCAGGACGGCATGGTCGTCGGCTGCCTGCAGTACAACGTCATCCACGGCGTGTCACAGCAGGGCCAGAGCCGGGCGCAAGTCGAGGGCGTGCGGGTTGATAGCGCGCGGCGCGGTGGCGGGGTTGGGGCGGCGCTGATGCGGCATGCGATGGACGCGGCGCGCACCGCCGGGTGTGGAGTCATGCAGTTGACCACGCGGAGCGACCGGACGGAGGCGCAGGCGTTTTATGCGCGGCTGGGATTTACGCATAGTCACGCTGGGATGAAAGCCTCGTTGTAGCCTTGCCCGCCCGCCGGTTCCGGCCGAAGCTGGACGGGACGGGGGTTAAACATGAGGCGATGGTTGGTTGCGTTGGCGATGCTGGCGATGTTTGAAGGCGCCGAGGCGCAGACGATCGGCGAGCCTGGCCTCGAATCCTTTCGGATCGGCGACTTCACGCTGGAAAGCGGGGAAATAATCCGGGATTTCAGCATTGCCTACATGACCCAAGGCACTCTGAACGCCAAGCGTAGCAATGCCGTACTAATGGTGACGGCAATCAGCGGCAATCACCATCGAATCGACTACATGATCGGATCCGGCCGCGGGTTGGATACGGACCGACTGTTCGTCGTCAAGACCAACGCCATCGGCAATGGGCTGACAACCTCCCCGAGCACCAGCGTCGGACAGCACGGCACGGCTTTTCCGCATTTCTCGATCCGCGACATGGTCCAGAGCCAATTTCTGCTGCTGCAGCATCTTGGAGTCGAGCACCTGGTCGCCGTAGCGGGCGCCTCAATGGGCGGGATGCAGGCGCTGCAGTGGGCGGTGAGCCACCCTGGGATGATGGACGGGATTGTGGCGCTGACGCCGATGGCGCGCACGGCGCCCTGGTCCATCGCGGTCAACCAGGCGACGCGTAATGCACTGATGCTCGACCCGGAATTTCAGGGCGGCGCCTACACCGCGCAGCCGGAGCGGGGCTGGCGCATGCGGGCGGACGTGCTGCAGGTGTTGGGCACACGGACGCCAGCGGCGATGCGAGCGCAGTTTCCAAACCCGATGGACGTGCTGGATTGGATAAAGGCGCAGGAGGATGGCGTCGTGAAATCGGGCTTCGACGCCAATGACTGGATCGCGCAGACCTGGGCTTATGACCGGCATAATGTCGGCGAGACGCTCGTGGGTGGAAAACAGCCGTTTGGCGGTGATCCCGTGCGCGCGCTGCGTAGCGTGAAAGCGAAGGCGCTGCTGATGGCCGGAACGCTCGACCTGTATAATCCGGTCGAAGAAGCGATCGAGGCTGCGGCGGCGATACCGGACGGGCGCTACGTCGCAATCCCGTCCATGCAGGGGCACGTGGCTGCAAGTCCCGGTTTCCGACCGGCCGATTTGGAGTTCATCAACGTCACCGTCCGCGCTTTCATGGAAAGCATGACGGATGGCGGGCGCAAGCTCCAGTAATCAGACGTGGAAGCTCTCGCCGCAGCCGCAGCGACCTTTTTCATTCGGGTTGCTGAAGGTAAATCCGGAAACGAGGTCCTTCACTTCGTAGTCCATAACGCTGCCGATCAGGAACAGGCTGGCCTTGCGGTCCACCAGCACGGTCAGGCCTTTGTCGGTCACGGTCTCATCGCCGGGTCCGGCGGCGGGAACCCAGGTCATGTCATAGCTGAGGCCCGAGCATCCCTTGGTGTTGACGCTGATGCGCAACAGCATGCCTTGCTGCCCTTTGACGTACAGGCCGCGCAGACGGTCCGCGGCGGCGTCGGACAGCGTCATAAGCTGCGGCAGGGCACGACGCGGGCGGGCGGCGGTTTGGGTGGCGCTCATGGACGGCTCCGTCAGAACATATTCAGCGCGAGGCGCGCGTCTTCGGTCATGCGGCTGGGGTCCCAAGGTGGATCCCACACGGTATCTACCTGGCAGGAGGTCACGCCAGGCACCGCCATGACCGCGTCCTGCACCTGTACTGGCAGTTCCTGCGCGCTCGGACAGCCCGGAGCGGTCAGGGTCATTTCGACCTTTACGTTGTTCGCATCGTCGATCTCGACTGCGTAGATTAGGCCGAGCTCGTAGATGTTCACCGGGATTTCGGGATCATACACGGTCGCGATCGCGGCCAGCAGGGCGTCCTCGGTGGGTGTAGGGTTGACCTCACCGTCGGGAGTCCAGGTTGAGACAGTCGTTGCAAGCAGGGGAACTTCACTCACTGGTCGATTCCTTTTCGCCATCCAAGGCTGCCAGTAAAGCATGCCAGGGCAGGGTCACGCATTTGACGCGCGAAGGATACTCATGCACCGCGGAAAGCGGATGCAGGCGGCGGAGGGCCGCGTCGCAGGCGTCGCAATGCCCAGTGCGGGCCATAGCGGCGACCTGATCGGACAGCGCGCGGATGCGGTCGATCGGCTGGTTGCTGACGGCCTCGCACATCAAGTCGGCGCTGGCGATGGTGATCTCGCAGCCACGTGCCTCGAACCCAGCCTCCGCCACGCGGCCGCCGTCGCGGCGTACGAAAACCTGGACGCGATCGCCGCACATCGGGTTATCGCCCTTGGCGGCGGCGTCGAACCCGGCCGGGCGCTTCGCATGGGTTGGCGACCGGCCGTGATCGCGGATCTCGGAGCTATACAGGTCGCGAACGTCGTCGAACATCTAGGTAAAGAACTCCCGCACGCGGAGCAGCGTATCGGCCAAAACGTCGATCTCTGCCTCCGTAGTATAGATGCCGGTGCTGGCCCGGGCGCTGCTGTCCACGCCAAGGCGGCGCGACAGCGGTTCAGCGCAGTGATTGCCGGCGCGCACCGCGATGCCCTGCCGGTCGAGCAAGGTGGCAATGTCGTGCGCGTGAGCACCCTGCATGGTGAAGCTGAACACGCCGCCGCGGTCCTGCGCCGCGCCGAGCACACGCAGGCCGGGGATGGCGGACAGGCGGGCCAAGGCGTGATCGGTCAGCCGGCCCTCATGCGCGGTGATGGCGTCAAAGCCGATCGCCTCGACATACTCGATCGCTGCCTTGAGACCGATTGCCTCGATAATTGCAGGGGTCCCAGCCTCGAACTTATGCGGGACCTCGGCCCAGGTGCTGCGCTCGAAGGTGACGGTCCCGATCATGTCGCCGCCCCCCATGAACGGCGGCATGGCCTCCAGCAGCTCACGCCGGGCCCAGAGGACGCCGATGCCGGTAGGGCCATAGAGCTTGTGACCGGTGAACACATAGAAATCCGCGTCGATCGCCTGCACATCGACCGCGCGGTGCACCACGGCCTGACTGCCGTCGAACAGCACCTTGGCGCCGTACTCGTGCGCCAGTGCGGCGACGCGGACTGCCGGCACGACCGTGCCGAGCACGTTGCTCATATGGGTGATGGCGACAAGGCCGACCTTACGGTCCACCAGCAGCGCCTCCAGCCCAACCATATCCAACTCGCCGGCATCGGTGACCGGCGCGACGCGCAGCTCGATACCGCACGCATCGCGCAGCATCTGCCAAGGCACGAGGTTGGCGTGGTGCTCCATCTCCGAAATCACCACGGCTTGGCCGGGCCGCATGATGCCGCGGCCGTAGCTGTAGGCTACGAGGTTGATGGCCTCGGTGGTGTTTTTGGTGAACACGATCTCATCGCGGGACGGCGCGTTGATCAGCCGGGCGACGGCGTCGCGGGTGCCTTCGTACGCATCCGTGGTGCGCTCGCTCATCCAGTGCAGGCCGCGGTGGACGTTGGCGTATTGCGTCTCCATGGCATTGACCATGGCGTCGATCACCGGACGCGGCTTCTGCGCTGAGGCGGCGCTGTCCAGGAACACCAGCGGCTTGCCGCGGATTTGCTGCGAAAGGATTGGGAAGTCGTCGCGGATGCGCTGCACGTCGAAGCCCGACTCTACCAAATTCTTAGTCATCATATTCATGCGCGGTGCTCCCACCACTGTTCGATTGCACGCTCCAGCAGGGCGCGGGCGTCCTGGTGCGCGATTGGGTCCATGGCTTCGGCCAGGAAGGCGCGGACCAGGATCGCGCGCGCCTCAGCGTCGGGCACACCGCGGCTGCGCAGGTAGAAAAGCTGCTCGGCATCGAGCTCGCCCACCGTGGCGCCGTGGCTGCATTTCACGTCGTCGGCGTAGATCTCAAGCTGCGGTTTGCAGTCGATCTCGGCATGCGGCGACAGCAGCAGCGCCTGGTTCATCTGGTAGCCGTCGGTCTTCTGCGCAGCACGGGCGACCTCGATGCGGCCCTGGAACACACCGCGGGACCGGTCGGACAGCACGTTCTTGATGGTCTGGCGCGACCCGCAATTCGGCGCGTCGTGCGAGACGACGGTCGTGATGTCGCCGTGCTGCTGACCGCCAAGCAACTGCGCGCCGTTCAGGTGCACCATGCCATGCTGCCCGATCAGGCGGGCGTGGATTTCCGTGCGGGCCACCCGGGCGCCAAGGGTCAGCACGAACGCGTCATACGTCCCATACTCCGCGATTTCGGCAAAGGTGGTGTTGACGTGGAAGGCATCCGGCCCCTCGTCCTGCAGGCGGATATGGGTCAGCACAGCGCCTTTGGCCACCACCGCTTCGGTGACGGCATTGTGCAGATACGATCCCTCCCCGCGTGCGATCTCCAGCACCGTCAGCTTGGCGCCGGGTTCGAGATGGATGCTGTGGCGCGGGTGGAAGGCGATTGGGCGATGGCCGTCGGGCGCCAATGACAGCAGCACCAGCGCGCCGGCGTCCACCCCGGCGGCAACGTGAAGCTGCACCCCATCCTCGGCGAGCATGGTGTTCAGCGCCGCCATCGGCCGCTTGATGTCGGGCAGGCGGCCGAAATATGGATTCTCAGCGAAGGGTGTGACGGTGACACCCGCTGGAGGCGTGGAGAGGCCGGGCTGATAGCGGCCATCGATCATCACCAGGCGGGGCGCGTCGATGGTCTCGCCCAAAATCGGCGCTGTGGAGACGGCCGATAACGGCTCCTGGAAGTCGCTCTCGGCCAGGCCACGCAGGCTGGTGTAGCGCCAGTCCTCATCGCGCATGCTCGGCAGACCGTCCTTGCCGAACGCATCAGCGGCGGCGGCACGGATGGTAGAGTCGCCGGGGAGCCGGCCCCGCAGACCCTGGTAGCGCGCGATGTAGCCGTCCGCGCCGTTACGGAGCGATGGGCCGTTACGGAGCGACTGGTTCATGCTGCGTCCGCCACCACGCCGGCATAGCCGTTCGCCTCAAGCTCGCGCGCGAGTTCTGGACCGCCGGAGCGGATGATGCGCCCCTGCGACAGCACGTGCACGCGGTCCGGCACCAGATGATCAAGCAGGCGCTGGTGATGCGTGATGACCAATGCTGAAAAGTCCGGGCTGCGCAGCGCATTTACCCCGTCTGCCACAATCCGCAGCGCGTCGATGTCGAGGCCGCTATCGGTCTCATCCAGGATAGCGAGCTTGGGACGCAGGATGGCCATCTGCAGCACCTCGTTGCGCTTCTTCTCGCCGCCGCTGAAGCCCACGTTGACATTGCGCTTCAGCATGTCGTCAGGCATGGCGAGCCGCTTCGACTCAGCACGGGCCAAGCGCAGGAAACCCACCGCGTCGAGCTCGGCCTCGCCGCGTGCGCGACGGATTGCGTTAAGCGCGGTGCGCAGGAAGTTGGCGTTGTTGACGCCGGGCAGCTCGAGCGGCGCCTGGAACGCCAGGAACAGCCCGGCCGCCGCACGCGCCTCCGGCTCCATCGCCAGCAGGTCCTCATCGTTGAACGTGGCGGTCCCGCCGGTGACCTCGTAGCCCTCATGTCCCGCCAGCACGTAGCCGAGCGTGCTTTTGCCGGAGCCGTTCGGGCCCATGACGGCGTGCACCTGACCCGCGGGAAGCTCGAGGCTCAGACCGCGCAGGATCTGCTTCTGTTCGATCCGCGCCTCAAGGTTGTTGATTGACAGCATTATCCGACCGATCCCTCAAGCGATACCGCAAGCAGCTTTTGCGCCTCGACAGCGAACTCCATCGGCAGTTCCTTCAGCACATCCTTGCAAAAGCCGTTAACGATCAGGCCCACGGCATCCTCCTCCGACAAGCCGCGGCTGCGGCAGTAGAACAGCTGGTCCTCGGCGATCTTCGATGTCGTCGCCTCGTGCTCCACCTTCGCCGTCGGGTTACGGCTTTCGATGTAGGGCACGGTATGGGCGCCGCACTGGTCGCCGATCAGCAGGCTGTCACACTGCGTATGGTTCCGGGCGCCGCTGGCCCGCGGCAGGATTCGCACCAGGCCACGATAGGTGTTGTCCGACCGCCCGGCGCTGATGCCCTTCGACACGATCGTGCTGCGGGTGTTCTTGCCGATATGGATCATCTTGGTGCCGGTATCGGCCTGCTGACGGTTATTGGTCACCGCGACGGAGTAGAACTCCCCCACGCTGCCCTCGCCCTGCAATATGCAGCTCGGATACTTCCAGGTGATCGCCGACCCGGTTTCCACCTGTGTCCAGCTCACCTTGCTGCGGGCGCCGCGACAGGCAGCGCGCTTGGTGACGAAGTTGTAGATGCCGCCCTTGCCGTTGGCGTCGCCGGGATACCAGTTCTGCACCGTGCTGTATTTGATCTGTGCGTCGTCAAAGGCGACCAGTTCGACCACGGCGGCGTGCAGTTGGTTCTCGTCCCGCATCGGCGCCGTGCAGCCCTCCAGGTAGCTGACGTAGGCGCCCTCATCGGCGATGATGAGGGTCCGCTCGAACTGGCCGCTGTTCTTCGCATTGATGCGGAAATAGGTGCTCAGCTCCATCGGGCAGCGCACGCCCTTGGGGATATAGACAAAGCTGCCATCGGTGAACACGGCGCTGTTGAGCGCTGCGAAGTAGTTGTCCGATACCGGAACGACAGTGCCGAGATACTTGCGCACCAGCTCCGGATGCTCGCGCACCGCTTCGCTGATCGGGCAGAAGATCACGCCGGACTTCGCCAGCGTCTCGCGGAACGTGGTCGCGACCGAGACACTGTCGAATACCGCGTCGATCGCGATGTTCGGGTTGCCGGAGCCAATCACCCCCTCCATGCCGGCGCCCTCGACGCCGGCCAGGATCGC
>JANXVC010000047.1 GCA_025351925.1 Rhodospirillales bacterium
GTCGACCGCATCGCCTGCCCCTGGCTGATCCGCCGCTTCGTCGACCCCGCGGCCGTGTTCCTGTTCGTCAATCCGTCCGACGTCCCGGGCGTCGCCGAACGGTTCAGGGCCACGCCCTTCGACATCGAGGGCGAGGGCGTAGTCTGGAGCCACCGCGGCGAGCTGTGCACCTTTGACGTCATGGTCGAGGCATTCGGGCTCGCTGTCTTGGAGCCGCTGCGGCGTTTGGCAGCCATCGTGCGGGGCGCGGACACAGCGCGGCCCGACCTCGCGCCAGAAGCGGCCGGGTTGCTCGCCGCGTCGCTTGGGCTGTCCCGCATGTTCGCCGACGACCTCGCCCAGCTTGAAGCAGGAATGACGCTTTACGACGCGTTCTACCGCTGGTGCCGCGACGCCACCGACGAGACCCACAACTGGCCCGCCATGGCGCCGGTCCGTACGGGACGTAGGACCGTGCCGGCATGAGCGGCGCCTCGCTGCGGGCCGACGATGCGGGCAATGCAACAGTGCCGGTAACGACTGGCCTCGGCGGCCACGGCGTTACCATAACGGAGGCATTCTGGGTTTGGCTGCGCGTCGCAGCGCTCTCCTTCGGCGGCCCGGCCGGACAGATTGCGGTCATGCACCGCATCATCGTGGACGAGAAAGGCTGGATCGGCGAGGCACGCTTCCTGCATGCACTCTCATACTGCACCCTGCTGCCCGGCCCGGAGGCGCAGCAGCTCGCCATCTACATCGGCTGGCTGATGCACCGCACGCGCGGCGGCATCATGGCGGGTGGCCTGTTCGTGCTTCCCGGCATCATCGCCATCATGGCACTCAGCTATATCTACGCCCGCTGGGGCCAGGTCGGCGCCGTTGCAGGCCTGTTCTTCGGCCTGAAATCCGCCGTGTTGGCGGTTGTGCTGCAGGCCGTGGTAAGGGTCGGCTCCCGGGCGCTGCGCAACCCGGCGATGCTCGGTATCGCCGCAGCCGCCTCCGTCGGCATCTTCTTCCTCAGCATGCCGTTCCCCCTCATCGTCCTCGCGGCTGGCCTTGTCGGCTGGCTCGGCACCCGGGCGGGGTCCTCCCTGTTCCAAATCGGCGGCGGCCATGGCTCGGGCAACGAGAAGGGCCGCGCGGAAGCCGACAGCCTGCTCGGCGCGGAGATGCCCGCTCACGCCCAAGCCACTATCGCGGGCGCGCTGCGCGCTGCCGGCGTATGGCTCGTCCTTTGGCTGGTGCCAGTGGCGACCCTGCTCCTGACCCTCGGCACCGGCAACACGTTCAGCCGGATCGCGCTGTTCTTCAGCGAGATGGCGGTCGTCACCTTCGGCGGCGCCTACGCTGTGCTGGCCTACGTCGCCCAGCAAGCCGTCCTGCACTATCATTGGCTCCGACCCGGCGAGATGCTGGACGGCCTCGGCATGGCGGAGACCACGCCGGGGCCGCTCATCATGGTCACCCAGTTCGTCGGCTTCATGGCGGCCTACCGCGATCCCGGCGCGCTGCATCCGATGCTGGCCGGCACGCTAGGCGGGCTGCTGACCACTTGGGTCACCTTCACGCCGTGCTTTCTGTGGATCTTCCTCGGCGCGCCCTTCATCGAACGCCTGCGCGGCAATAAGGCGCTGAGCGGAGCCTTGGCCGCCATCACCGCCGCCGTGGTCGGTGTGATCCTCAACCTGGCCGTCTGGTTTGCGCTGCACACCTGGTTTCATGCAACCCGGCCAGTGCGGGCAATGAGCCTGGGGTTCGACGCACCTGTGCTCGCTAGCCTCGACCCTTGGGCGCTGGCACTCTCGATAGCGGCGCTGGTCGCGGTGTTCCGCTTCAAGGCGAGCATGATCCCGATCCTGCTGGCCTGCTCCGCGGCCGGGATCGCTCTGCATGTCGTGGGAATAGTCTGATGAATCGGCGCACGATCCTTGGTGCCGCTCTCGTTCTTGGCTGCCGATCTGCTGCCGGGGGACAAGGCGCCAGCGGCAATCCCGACCTGTCCCGCTATCCCGTCGGGCCGTTGCCGTCAGAGTTCCTGACATCATGGCGCACCGGGCAAGGAGCGTCCGGCGAATGGCGGGTAGTCGAGGACGCCACTGCAAGCCGGGGTAAAGCCATCGCGCAGCTAAATGCCGACCCAACCGACTACCGCTTTCCACTCGCCGTGTATGAGCCGTTATCGGCGCGGGACGTCGCGGCGAGCGTGCGCTTCAAAGCGATGGCGGGGAGGGGGGACCGGGCAGGCGGCCTCGTTGTGCGCCTAACGGACGTGGATAACTACTACGTCGTCCGAGCCAATGCACTTGAGGACAACGTCAACCTATACCGCGTCGTTAAAGGCCATCGTCAGCAGATCGCTGGCGCCGCAGCAAAAGTTTCCTCTGGCGTGTGGCATACACTGAGCCTGCGCGCCGAGCGTGACCGGCTCATGGTCTCCTTCGACGAGAAGCCTTTGCTGACCCATATCGACCGCACCTTTCCTGGACCCGGCAAGGTAGCACTGTGGACGAAGGCAGACTCAATCATCTATTTCGATCAACTGGAGGTTCGGCCGCTTCCCTAGAACAATCAGGCAGCCCCCTCCACACCGGGCCTTCAAATATACACGGCTGTCCCAAAGAGCCCTCACGTACGAGGCTTCGGGCCTGAGAAACCGGACTATTCTCTCCTACTTGATGCTGCATCCAATCCGCACATCGGCTCGCTTGTCCCGGACCACGGGCCAGACCTTTATATGGGAGGCCTAACCGCGGCGTGCAAAGACACTGAAGGCCTGCAACTGGGTCGCGATGAAATCGCGCGTCGCCTGATCCGTCAGTTCTCCGCTGGTGGAGTCCACCTTCGAGGCGATTTGGCTCACCATGACCTCCGGCTTATTCGTAGCTGCTCAACGCCCCCTGCGAGGTGGCGTGTGGGAGGCTCTGCATAAAGCGGCTTGACGTGACCCAGGCAGCTGGGATTCAAGGCTGGGATGACCGAGCTTTCTGATCTCAGCCGCTTGACGCATGCGGAGAAGGAC
>JANXVC010000076.1 GCA_025351925.1 Rhodospirillales bacterium
GCCCCCGCGGGGGCCTTCTGGCGTTCGTCCCTGATGCATTATTACTCCGGCGCGCCGACGCATTATTACTCCGGCGTTGACACAGCTGTTCGCGCAGGCCCATGAGCATCAGCGCCGCTTGCTGCTCGGCCGTCTTCACCGGCACGAACCGCATCGTCGGCCGGCTCATCGCCTCGCAAAGTGCCTCGGCGTCGGCCGCGTCGTTCTTGCCCCGCTTGACGTAGGGCTTCACCAGCTGAGGCGCGATCAGCTTCACCGTATGCCCGAACGACTGCAGCGATCTTGCCCAGTGGTGGCTCGCACCGCACGCCTCGATCGCAATCACCGTCGGTGCAAGCTTCTCGAAGAACGCCACCATCTCCTTGCGCCGCAGCTTCTTGCGCAACACCGGCGCTTCGGCAGCGTTCACCCCGTGCAGCTGAAAAACATGCTTCGACGTGTCCATTCCAATTCGGCTAACCTGGTCTACGGACGGTCTCCTCTGTTTGAGATCAACACCGACCTCACTCTGGCACACCCGATGCCGCCGGGGGCCGTCCACACCAACAAACCACCCGGATACCGTTGGCGAATTCGCCCGCCTGACCCAACGTGCATCAGGAAGCTGAGGAGACCCGTCCTCGATGGTAGTAGAGCAGGGTCCATAAGGCTTATCGCGTCGTAGATAAACAGCCAACCCCGAATTCGCCCACGGTATCCCACCCGTGACTGGTCACGCCCATTCTGTCCGGAAACTTTCGGCTGCGCATGGCAAGTCGGATGTTTTGATTGCCGGATGGAAAACGGACCGATAGGTGCAACGGCACCAGCAAGCATTCACGGGTGTCGGTTTCAGAAGACGATTGCAGTGATGACCAAAAGACGTTTGCAGTAAGTGGTTGCTGAAACGTCGCTCGACTAGTTCCTCCGGCAGTCAACCCCGAGGTGGCTACCTATAGCAAACCGCAATCATCGGCGTGTGCCCACGCTGATTGCAACTCACGGCAGGCATGGCACGCGCATTCAAACGACCGGTTTGCTGCCCACCAAAGCGCAAGGCGTGTTTACAGTTCCAGCCTCCAACTTCGGGCAAAAAACCCAGTCAGACTTTCAAAGGTAAGCAGTATTATCCTGCAACGGGTTTATTGACCAGGCGAAGCGCTATCTGAGTGGTCGTACGTTGAGGGTAGGAAAGCGCGTCGTTGAAGCATGATCATCTGTCTGACAGCAGTTTGAGTTGCAGAGAGCGCGGGCACGTCAGCGATGATTGCGATCCCACTTGCAATGTTTATGCGCCCATTTGCAATGAGCGTGGGCTGAGGGTCCAAAGCAGGGCCGACGCATAAGCAGCCTCGTTGAAATTTCTGACCAGCAAAACCAAAGTGCGTCTGTTTGAGGATGGCGGCGAGGGCCCTCTCACGATCTCTATGCGCCTTCCAGATCCAGGCTGTTCCACCGGTGCGACCTCATGCGTGAGCCCTGGGTTCAAAGTCCGTTGCAATGATCGTGGGCACGACCGCCCGATGATTGCGATCCGAGCCGCCGATGACTGCAGTTCACCACACCTAGTAGGCGCCATTGCTGGCGAGGCAGTGGGCTTCGGCGCCTGGGCTGAGCTGATCGCGTTCATGATGGAGGAGTGGTCCTGGAATGTAGCCGCGACTTCGGCTAGGCTTCGCACTCAGATGCCCCGCAAGCCACGCCCGCCACCTGCCCCGAAGCAGCCAGATCCGCCACCGGGCAAGCCTGCTGCCGGGCTTCAGGAACAGCCCGGCTTCTTCGATCTGCTGGAGGCGTTCTGGGGCGATCAGACGGACCAGGCGCCGTCGCCGACGCCGAGCAAAGCCCGCCGCCCCAAGCCGCGCTGAGGCGCCCGGATGACGCTCCCGCCGCGGCCGTTCCGCCTCGTCTATCGCGTCTTCGACCAAGTGGAGTTCGACCCGGCCAAGAGCGACGAGGTGTTCGAGCTGCGCTGCTTCGACCTGGCCTACACCCGGCAGATGTTCCCGGGCTGTGTGCTGGAGCGCCAGGACACGCGCGAGGACTACGGCGAGCCCCGCTCCCGCGTCATCGGAGAAGTGGTGCAAGACATCCTCGTTGTGATCGACACTCCCCGGGGCAGCACCTGCCGCCTGATCACCGCCTGGGAAGCCGAGAACTGAGAACTGGACCTGTGGTATGAACGAGTCTCCTGACACGCCCGGTACGCGCCTGGTGACGATCCTTGCCTCCGATCCCAACCCGGGCCGGGTGGACCGTGGCCGCATGGGCCGGCGCAACCCGGCGGACACCGAGCTGCGGCCGGAGGTTCCGCCCGAGGACATCGAGGTGACGCGCGCCGAGTTGGCGGAGCTGCGCCGCCGCATGACCCGCAAGAGCGCCTAGCGCAACGTCTCTGGAAAGTATTGGTTTGTGCTGGCCTGTGTCGCGCGGAGCGCTTCTGTTGGTCTCGGCCCAGTCCCCATGCCCGCCCGTCCCCATTCGCTCCTGGCGACTGTCCCGCTACTCTCTCGCGACTTCCCCCCACTTTTCATAATTATGGTTCTCGGTTGCTGCGGTGCAGCGTAGGGCTCGCTTAATCTATGGCTCCGCACGTCAAGTCTGGACAGCGGCACAGGCCGCAACAGCAACTGTTTGAGCAATGGCCAAACGCTGTCCAGCTAGCGAACCATTTTTCGCGTAGGCTTTGACCACCCTGCTGAAGGTCCGCAATTGCCTCTCCACAGACACGCCGAGCGCGGCTTCCACAAACGTTCGCGGGCCAGCCAGCATCCAGTACAGGTCCCCGTCGCTCGTCACCGCAAAGCGGCTCTCATCCTCCGCCAAGACAAAGCAGGAGCCCAAGTAGGCATCCTTGCTCAAGGCCTGAAATCCAGTCGAAGAAAGAGCGAAGCGGTGCGCAGCCGGCGTCCAGGCTCCAGGCTCCCAGGGAATTTCCAACGACCAGCCAGCAACAAGGCCATGCTCGGCACAAGCCTGTGCCAATTGCGCGGCAGCGTCGTCCTGCAGCTCGTCCTCAATCGCGACACACGCCCAGTGGCGCGCTTTCAGGACGTCGAGGCGAAATATCGGGGGCACACCCTCGACCAACAACTGTGCCGCTGCGGCCCAATGCCCAGTTTCCTCCGGGGAGCAAGCGGTCATGAGGCTTCCTGTGCTGCCGTGGTGCTATTATTTAGCCTGACCACTTCCGGCATCGACTAGGTGGAAATTTCATAATCGGCGATTATCGGACTGGGAAGTGAAGGTCACCGATGGAGATGCCGATCCTTCCGCTGGCAATAAACATGCAACCTAACTTAATTCAACTATATTTGTAATGATTTTGAATGATGACGTGGTAGTCAACCACGCAAATTTGTATGACTGGGAGTGAGAATGATGTCTTTGTCAGTCGGTTCAGTCGCCGCTTCTGCAATCTTGCTATCCCCAGTAGCCACGGCATCGGCTCAGCCCCCAGGTTCTGACCCGAAACGCACGCCTGCCTTGGCGTCACAAAAAGATTCGATAACGCTAAGTGTCCGTCTCGGAACTCATATGCAACGGCCTAGCCTTCGGGTGAGCAACATGACGGATGCGGCGTAGAGGAAGGCTGTTGCGGACGCGATGGTGGCTTCGAAGTCGCGGGCGAGGCGACGGTTTCGGCCCAGCC